>DXVG01000082.1 GCA_019409045.1 Clostridiales bacterium
GCCGCCCGGGCATGTACATCGGCTCCACCGACGAGCGCGGGCTGCACCACCTGGTCTACGAGATCGTGGACAACGCCATCGACGAGGCGCTCGCCGGTTTCTGCGATGATATACAGGTGACCATCTTCCAAGACGGCTCGGTCGAGGTGCGCGACAATGGCCGCGGCTTCCCCGTGGGCATACACCCCAAGATGGGCCGCCCGGCGGTGGAGGTGTGCCTGACCGTCCTGCACGCGGGCGGCAAGTTCGGCGGCGGGGGCTACAAGGTCTCCGGCGGGCTGCACGGCGTGGGCGCGTCCGTGGTCAACGCGCTCTCCAGCCATTTGCAGGTGAACGTCCATCAGGACGGCAAGGTCTACCAGCAGGAGTACGAGCGCGGCAAGATACTCTACGACCTCAAGGTGGTCGGTGAAACCGACCGCACAGGCACCACCATACGCTTCTGGCCGGACGTCAAGACCGGCGAGACCCCGGAGCCGGGCGTGTTTGAGACCGGCGATTTCGACTTTGACACCCTCAAGACGCGCTTTCGCGAGATGGCGTTTTTAAACAAGGGCATCCGCATAAGCCTCAGGGACGAGCGCACAGAGCCCGCCAAAGAGCGCACCTACCACTACGAGGGCGGCATACTCTCCTTCGTGGAGTACTTAAACCAGCACAAGACGCCGCTGTTCAAACCGCCGGTGTACATCGAGGGCGAAAAAAACGGCTCCACCGTGGAAGTGGCGCTTCAGTGGAACGACGGCTACAACGAAAACGTGTTCACATTCGCCAACAACATCCACACCCCCGAGGGCGGCACGCACCTTGCGGGCTTCCGCTCGGCGCTGACCAAGGTCATCAACGACTACGGCCGCAAAAACGGCATCCTCAAGGGAAGCGACGCCAACCTCACCGGCGAGGACGTGCGCGAGGGGCTGACCGCGGTGGTGTCGGTAAAGCTGGTGGAGCCGCAGTTCGAGGGGCAGACCAAGTCCAAGCTCGGCAACAGCGAGATCCGCCCGCTGGTGGACGCGCTGGTGAGCGAAAAGCTCTCCACATACTTTGAGGAGCCCCCCGCCGACGCGCGCGCTGTGCTGGACAAGTGCCTGCAGGCCGCCCGCGCCCGCGAGGCCGCGCGCAAGGCCCGCGACCTGACCCGCAGAAAGACGGCGCTGGAATCCGCGGCGCTGCCGGGCAAGCTCGCCGACTGCTCCGAGCGCGACCCCGCCAAGTGCGAAATTTTCCTGGTCGAGGGAGACAGCGCTGGCGGCTCGGCCAAGAGCGGCCGCGACCGGCACTTTCAGGCCATACTGCCGCTTCGCGGCAAGATACTCAACGTGGAAAAGACGCGCATGGACAAGGTGCTCGCCAACGCCGAGATCAAGGCCATGATCACCGCCTTCGGCGCGGGCTTTGGCGACGAGTTCGACGCATCCAAGCTGCGCTACCACCGCATCGTGTGCATGACCGACGCGGACGTGGACGGAAGCCACATCCGCATACTTCTTTTGACGTTTTTCTACCGCTTCATGCCCAAGCTCATCGAGGACGGCCACGTCTACGCCGCCCGGCCGCCGCTTTACAAGGTCACGCGCGGCAAGATGGAGAAATACGTCTACACCGACGAGCAGCTGCAGGCGCTCCTGGACGAGATCGGGCGCGATGTCAAGCCCAACATACAGCGCTACAAGGGCCTTGGCGAGATGAACCCCGAACAGCTCTGGGAGACCACCATGAACCCCGAGACGCGCAGCATGTTCCGCGTGACACTCAAGGACGCCATCGCCGCCGACGAGATGTTCACGCTTTTGATGGGCGATCAGGTGGAGCCCAGGCGCGAGTTCATCGAGGAAAACTGCAAGCTGGTCGCCGATCTGGACATTTAGAAAGGAGCGCGGGACGTGTCGGAGGAGCAAATGAACATCGGCGCGCTTACGCCGATCGACATCGAGGAAGACTTAAAAAAATCGTTCATGGCCTATGCCATGGCGGTCATCGTCAGCCGCGCGCTGCCGGACGTGCGCGACGGCTTGAAGCCCGTGCACCGGCGCATACTCTATTCGATGATGGAGCTGGGCGTGACCCCGGACAAGCCCTACAGAAAGAGCGCCCGCATCGTGGGCGACTGCATGGGTAAATACCACCCCCACGGCGACAGCTCCGTCTACGACGCCATGGTGCGCCTTGCGCAGGACTTCTCCACCCGCTGCATGCTGGTGGAGGGGCAGGGCAATTTCGGCTCCGTGGACGGCGACGGCGCGGCGGCCATGCGCTATACCGAGGCGCGGCTTTCCAAGCTGTCCATGGAGATGGTGCGCGACCTCGACAAGGAGACGGTGGACTTCTACCCCAACTTTGACGAGACGCTCATGCAGCCCGCCGTGCTGCCCGCGCGCTTTCCGAACCTGTTGGTCAACGGCTCGCAGGGCATCGCCGTGGGCATGGCCACCAACATCCCCCCGCACAACCTCGGCGAGGCCATCGACGGCGTGGTGATGATGATCGACCACCCGGACTGCACCACGGACGATCTCATGACCGTCATTCAGGGGCCGGACTTCCCCACCGGCGGCGTCATCCTCGGCCGGCGCGGCATCCACGACGCCTACCACGAGGGCCGCGGCCGCATCGTGGTGCGCGCAAAGAGCGAGATCGAGGAGATGAGCGGGAACCGCCAGCGCATCGTGGTCACCGAGATCCCCTACATGGTCAACAAGGCCAAGCTCATCGAAAAGATCGCCGAGCTCGTGCACGACAAGCGCGTGGACGGCATCTCCGACATACGCGACGAGTCCGACCGGCAGGGCATGCGCGTGGTCATCGAACTCAAGCGCGACGTGAACGCCAATGTGGTGCTCAATACGCTCTACAAGCATACGCAGCTTCAGGAGACCTTCGGCGCGATCATGATCGCGCTGGTGGACGGCGAGCCGCGCACGCTCTCGCTGCACCAGATCATCCGCCACTACTTAGACCATCAGCGCGACGTGGTCACCCGCCGCACGCAGTATGACCTCGACAAGGCCGAGGCCCGCTGCCACATACTCGAGGGATTGCTCATCGCGCTCGACCACATCGACGAGATCGTCGCGCTTCTGCGCGCCTCGCGCACACAGCAGGAGGCCAAGGCGGGGCTGATGGAGAAGTTCGGCCTCTCCGAGCGGCAGGCGCAGGCGATTTTGGACATGCGCCTTGCCAAGCTGACCGGCCTCGAACGCGAAAAGACCGAGCAGGAGCACGCCGAGCTGCAAAAGCAGATCGCCTATTATAAGCAGATACTCGCCGACGAGGGGCTCTTGCTGGGCGTGATCAAGGACGAGCTTCTCGAGGTCAAGGCGCGCTTTGCCGACGAGCGCCGCACGCAGATCTCCGCGCTCGAGGGCGAGATCGACATGCTCGACCTCATCCAGGAGGAGGACATGGTGGTCACCCTCACCCACTACGGCTACGTCAAGCGCCTGCCCAAGGACACCTACCGCACGCAGAGGCGCGGCGGCAAGGGCGTGGTCGGCGCGACCACGCGCGAGGAGGACTTCGTCGAGCAGATGTACATCACCTCCACGCATGACCCGGTGCTGTTCTTCACCGACCGCGGCCGCGTGTACCGCCTGAACTGCTACGAGATCCCCGAGGCCGGGCGCACGGCGCGCGGCACGGCGATCGTGAACCTGTTAAAGCTCGACGGCGGCGAGAAGGTGCGCGCCATGCTGCCCGTGCCGCGCGAGATGGAGGAAGGTCACTACCTGGTCATCGCCACGCGCCGGGGGCTCATCAAGCGCACGGAGCTGGCGGATTTTACCAACCTGCGCTCGAGCGGGCTGATCGCCATCGTGCTGCGCGAGGACGACGACCTGCTCGGCGTGGCGCTGACCGACGGCAGCCGCGACATACTGCTGGGCAGCCGGGGCGGCATGGCTATCCGCTTCAGCGAGGCGGAGATGCGGCCCATCGGCCGCGCGGCGATGGGCGTCAAGTCCATGGAGCTGGACGCGGGCGACGAGGTGACGGCCATGAGCGTGGTCGAGGAGGGCGCGCAGGTGCTCTCGATCACTGAGAACGGCTTTGGCAAGCGCACCGAGATCGACGAATACCGCGTGCAGGGCCGCGCGGGCAAGGGCATCAAGGCCATGCACCTCACCGAAAAGACCGGCGCGCTCGCGGGACAGCTGCTGGTCAACGAGGAGGAGGACATACTCATCATCACGGACGACGGCACGGTCATCCGCACGCCGGTGAGCTCCATCTCCGTGCAGGGCCGCGCGACGCAGGGCGTGCGATTGATGCGCGTGCAGGAGAACCGCCGCGTGGTGTGCGTCGCCCGCGCCGAGGCCGAGGCCGAGGAAGAAACCGCCGAAACAGAAGCCCCGCCCGCCGGGGAATGACGTAAGCATAGAAGAATAACCACCGCCGGGCGGCCCGCATGCGCGAGCCGCCCGATTTCAGTGGGCGCGGCAAACAGCGCGAGAACGCCCAAGCACGCAGCTCGGGGCGCTCTCGCGCTTCCTGTGACAAAAAGGCGCGCCCACCGCTTTGGGGTGGGCGCGCCGCGCGGGGTTTGGTTATGCGTTCGGTTCGGTCACGTCGATGTCGTGCAGCGTCCAGGTGCCATCCTCCTGCTCGCAGAAGATATAGCCCTCGGTGCGCGTCTCATCCTGCGTGGCGATCTCCAGCGCGAGCACCATGGCGTTCGCGCCGTCGATCGGCTCGAGCTCGAACAGCTCCGCGATCTGCGCGTCGTAGGCTGCCTTCTCCTCCGCCGTCATCGCCGCGATGCGCGCGCTCACCGTCTCGATCAGCGCAAGCGCCTCGTCGCTCAGCGTGAGCCCCAGCTCCTCGAGCGCGTAGTCCGCTTCGATCTCCATGGACAGCGCGCCCTTGAGCGCCACCAGCACCTGCTCGGCCATCGGCAGGGCCTCCAGCGCCGCCAGCTCGTCCGCGGTGAGCAGCTTGTCGATGTTCACGATGCTGATCTCCACCGCCTCGCCGTGCTTCGCCTCCAGCGCCTTGACCGCGTTGACCAGGATCACCGCCATGCGCTGCGGCTTGGTGACCACGGCTTTCGCGGTCTCCTCGGCCTCGTCGTCCTTGGGCACGACATAGCCGCACAGCGTGCACTTGCCGTCCTTGAGCGTGTGCGCCTCATCGCGCTTCACGCCCTCCTCCATGACGCGGTCCACATACGTCTTGCCGCAGCCGTCGCAGGAGAACACCACATGCATATCGCCCGTGGCGGTGTGCCCCTTGGCGCCGTTGGACGCGTAGCTCTTGGCCTCGAACACTTCCTTGCGGGTCACGAGCATGCGGTGCGAGCACTCGTGTTCGCACTTCTCGCACACGCTGTCCTTGTAGCTGTGCGCTTCCACGTCCGACACTTCCTTGGTGTACTCGTACTCATAGCCGCAGTCCGGGCAGGTCCAGGTGACCGTGACATCGCCGTTGGCCATGTGGTTCAGGTCGTCGCCGTCGATCGCGCTGCAGGTGACATCGCCGTCGTCCTCCGTCTTGGTGAGGTTGCTGTGCCCGCAGGTGTGGCCGCACTCCTGGCACTCGTACTGAACTTCGTACTCGCCTTCGATCTCCTCATAGTCGTGCTTCTCGGGGGTGCGCTCGAGCTCCTCCTCGTAGTACGCCTCAAGGCCGCAGTCCTCGCAGATGAGCGTCCACTCCGCGACCTTCACCTTGTCGTGCGTGGCGTCGCTTCCGTCCCAGTCCTCCTTGTAAATGGAGGTGCCCAGCTCCTCACGGGTCATGTTCTCATGCGTACACTCGGTGGTGTAGCCGCAGACGGTGCACATGTTGTTCTCGCCGTACTCGTGCAGCTCCTCCTTCCATGTGAAATCGCGGTCAAAGTATTCCTCGTCGAAGTCCGTAAACGTCTCGCCGCAGTCGGAGCAGTGCACGATCGCGTCAGAACGGCTTTCGATGGAGTGCCGCAGCTCGTCGATGCTGTAGGCATACTCCGGGTAGTACTTATCGCCGACCTTCTCGACGTTTGCATGCGGGCAGGGCTCGTCGGATTCGGTCCACTCCGCGCGGCACTCCGTGCATTTGCCGTCTTCGCCGAACTCATGGGGCAGCTCGCGCATCTGCGAGGGAATGTCCTCGATCCAGTACTCCTCGCAGTCGTAGCAGTGATAGCCGGCCGAGCTGGCATAGACGGCGATGTGCGTGCCATTGCCGGTGTCCACGGGCGTGGTCCGCTCGACGTAATTTTCCCATCTCTTCAGGGAGTCCTTGTGCTCGCACACGTTCTCATAGCCGCATTGCCAGCACACGCCTTCGTCGAAGAAGTGATTCTCGATGAGCGTGTAGTCCGGGTCGAACGACCGCGAATTCTTCCCATATCCGCACAGATGGCAGTACTGATAGATGTCGATCCACGCGCCGGTCGCCTTATGGCGCTGCGCGTCGATCGCCTCGCACTTCGAGTTGGCGAAACCGTCGGAGTACGCACTGGTATGGACGACGAAATCATGCTCGTGGCCGTCCTCGCCCTGGCTGCCCGCGCCGCAGGGGCAGTTCTCCGCCTCATGCGGCTGCGCTTCATCCTTGATGTACTCGATGATGCAGCCCTCGTAAATCTGCGCGCGGCACTTTTCGCAGATGGGGGTGTACTCGATCTGCTTGAAATAGCGGTGGGTCTCCTCGTCGATGTACACATAGTTCTCGTTCACGATGGTCGACCACTTCCCGGGGTTGTCCATCTCGGACTCGTCCGGCGCTTCATGCTCGCAGATATTCACGATGTTCGCTCCGCACTTCGTGCACTCGCCGTACTCGTCAAAGTCGTGCTCTTCCTTGCCAGCCACCTCGGCTTCGGCTTCGTCATACTCGAGCGTGGCGTTGCAGCAGGTGCACACGATCTTCTTGACGTCCTGAGCGATGATGGTGTGGTATTTCTCGTCCAGAACTTCACACCAGCCGCCCGGGAAGCTTTCGTCTTCCTTCTTGGCGTGCGTGCAGACGTGGCCGCAGTCCGCGCAGGTGTACTTGCCGTCGGCGCCTACGCGATAGCGATGCTTCTCCTCAGTCGTGACCTGCTCCTCCTCGACCTCCGCGGTGATGGGCATCAGACAATCCTGACAGTAGGGCGTGGTGGTAACGGTGACGGTCGCTTCATGGAACTCGTCGTCCTTGGATGCATAGACGGGCGCGCTCCGCTCCACCTTGTTCTCCCGGTTCAGGTGCAGGCACTCGTCCTCCGCGCCGGGCGAGCTGGGCGCCGCAGTCCCCTCCGCAACCGCAGCGCACAGGCTCAGAAGCATCAGCGCGCTCATAAGCAGGGCTATGAGCCGCTTTCCCGTATGGTTCCTCATCCTTGTATTCTCCCCTTCGCTTATTTTCCCGCACATCCTCTTTGCGTTATTGACACAAATTGGAAGATTGGGTCAGGGTTATTATACGACATCATATTATCATACATTTATTTTTTGTTTTAGAATTGTGTTAAATTTCGCTGGAAAGGCGTAGGTTTTGTAAACTGTGCGAGGGCATGGGCGGCAGTGCCGCCAGCCAGCGCCTTCGGCGTGTAGGACACGCAAGCCCGCCC
>DXVG01000083.1 GCA_019409045.1 Clostridiales bacterium
GCGCCGAGCCGATGAACCCCGAGCCGCCGGTGACCACGATGTCAAGCACGCCGCTTGCCCTCCGTTTCCGACGAACCCTCGCGCACGCCGTCGGCGCGCAGTACCGCGATGAACGAGCCGAAAAAGCAGCGCATGTCCATGCGCAGCGACAGGTTTTCGACGTATTCGCGGTCAAAGCGCACCTTTTCGGCCACGGGCAGCTCGTCCCGCCCGTTGATCTGCGCCCAGCCGGTGATGCCCGGGCGCACGGCGTTCACGCCCGCGGCCTCGCGCGCGGCGATGAGATCGTACTGATTGTACAGCGCGGGGCGCGGGCCGACGATGGACATGTCGCCCTTGAGCACGTTGAAAAACTGCGGCAGCTCGTCCAGGCTCGAGCGGCGCAGAAACGCGCCCACGGGGGTGATGTAGCGCCCCGGGTCGTTGAGAAGGTGCGTGGCGGTGTCGCGCGGCGTGTCCGTGCGCATGGTGCGGAACTTGTAGATGGTAAACAGCCGCCCCCCGCGGCCCGCGCGCTGCTGGCGAAACAGCACCGGCCCGGGGGAGGAGAGCTTCACCGCCGCCGCGATCAGCGCAAACACGGGCGAGAGGCACACCAGCGCCGCCAGCGACAGCGCCGCGTCCGCGCACCGCTTTACATGCGGATAGACGTTCATCACGCCTTGGGCAGAGCGTCGATCAGCGCCACGCGGTGCGCGTGCCGCCCACCCTCGTGCGGCGTGGACAGAAACAGGTCCACCAGCATCTTGGCCGTGTCCTCGCCGATCACGCGCGCGCCCACGGCGATCATGTTGGCGTTGTTGTGCAGGCGGCTCATCTTCACCGTCAGCGCGTCGGTGCAGTTGACGCAGCGGATGCCCTCCAGCCGGTTGGCCGCGAGGGAGATGCCAAAGCCCGTGCCGCACACCAGCACGCCGCGCTCGCACTCGCCGCTCTTGACCAGCAGCGCGGCCTTGCGGCCGTAGACGGGATAGTCGCAGCTCTGTTTGTCCGGACAGCCGCAGTCGATCACCTCGTGCCCCTGCAGGCGCAGGTGGTCGATGAGCATCTGCCGGTAGTCGTAGCCGGCGTGGTCGCTTCCGATGGCGATCTTCATAAGTATGTACGCATCCTTTCCGCGGCGCGAGCGCGCCGTATAAATCGCATGTCCATTATAACATATTTCATCAGGCGCGAAAAGGGCGGATTTTTGCAAGATTTCCTGCAATAACAGAAGATGTTTGCAGCTTCCAGACCTCGGCCTCCGCGGGGTCTGTGGGGCGGCAATTTTGTTAAATTTTGATGAAAACGGCAAATTCGCGCAAAATCGGCCGCGTACGCGCCTTGACAGGAAGAAAAACGTTTGATATTATATATCATTGCGGTAATGTGGCCGAACAGCCCCTTTTTGCGCCCGGAGCGCCAAAAAAGGGCCCAAACGGCCCGATTTTGGAGGTTTTGCCGCAAAACGGCGCCGGGGACTCGTGAAAAATTCGCAAAAATTTTACACGCTTGTCTGCCGATTCAATTTAGAAAGTCAGAGGTGATCTTTGGATGGTTCATCCGGTGCAGATGGGCAGTCGCACGCGCATGAGCTTCGCCCGGATCGAGGAGGCGCTGGCCGTTCCCGATCTGATCGAGGTGCAGAAGAACTCGTACCGAAACTTCCTGAAGGAGGGCATGCGGGAAGTTCTTGCCGACGTTTCCCCCATCACCGACTACTCCGAGAGCCTGATCCTCGAGTTTATCGACTACTCTCTCGACGACAAGCCCAAGTACACCGTCGAAAAGTGCAAGGAGCGCGATACTACCTACGCCGCGCCCCTGAAGGTCACCGTGCGCCTGACCAACCGGGACACCCATGAGATCAAGGAAAGCGAGGTCTTCATGGGCGACTTCCCGCTGATGACCGAGCACGGAACCTTCATTATAAACGGCGCGGAGCGCGTGATCATCTCCCAGCTCGTGCGCTCGCCGGGCGTGTACTTCTCCCGCACCATCGACAAGACCGGCGCATTCCTCTATTCCGCGCAGATGATCCCCAACCGCGGCGCGTGGATCGAGTATGAGACGGACACAAACGGCGTGGTCTACGCGCGCATCGACCGCGCCCGCAAGCTGCCGGTGACGGTGCTTCTGCGCGCCCTGGGCGTGGAGAGCGACGAGGAGATCATCCGCATGCTCGGCGACGACGAGCGCGTGTCGGCCACCATCACCCGCGACGCGCCCGCGGTCAACGACAAGGGCGAGCCGCGCTACAAGAGCCGCAGGGACCAGGCGCTGATCGAGGTCTACAACAAGCTGCGCCCGGGCGAGCCGCCGTCGGTGGACTCGGCCACGAGCCTTCTGAATTCGCTGTTTTTCGACCCCAAGCGGTACGACCTTGCGCATGTGGGCCGCTATAAGTACAACAAGAAGCTGGCGCTGGCCGGCCGCGTGGCGGGCAGGACGCTGGCCGAGGAGATCAAAAGCCCCTATACGGGCGAGATACTGGCCGAGGCGGGCGAGGTGCTCACCCGCGACATGGCCGAGCGCGCCCAGAACGCGGGCGTGAACGAGATATGCGTGCTGGTGGATGGCCGCAGCGTGCGCGTCATCGGCAACAACTTCGCCTACCTGAAGCCCTTTTTGGCCGACTACGACCCCGACCTGTACGCGCAGTACGACGAAAGCTGCGTGCGCTTTACCGAGCGCGTGCATGTGCCCACGCTGGTGAGCCTGCTCACCCGCGTGCGCGAGGACGGCATGCCGCTCAACCAGGCATTGAAGGAGTCCGCGGCGAAGCTGTCGCCCAAGCATGTGCTGGTGGACGACGTGATCTCCTCCGTCAGCTACCAGTTCGGCCTGTTCTACGGCATCGGCGAGGTGGACGACATCGACCACCTCGGAAACCGCCGCGTGCGCTCCGTGGGCGAGCTTTTGCAAAACCAGATCCGCGTGGGCCTGTCGCGCCTGGAGCGCGTGGTCAAGGAGCGCATGGCCATCCAGGACCTTGACAAGGTGCGGCCGCAGGACCTGATCAACATCCGCCCCGTGTCGGCGGCGATCAAGGAGTTCTTCGGAAGCAGCCAGCTGTCTCAGTTCATGGACCAGCCCAACCCGCTTGCCGAGCTTACGCACAAGCGCCGCCTCTCGGCCCTCGGCCCCGGCGGCCTCAACCGCGACCGCGCCTCCTTCGCCGTGCGCGACGTGCACTATTCGCACTACAGCCGCATCTGTCCCATCGAGACGCCTGAAGGCCCGAACATCGGCCTGATCGGCTCGCTGGCCACCTACGCGCGCATCAACGAGTACGGCTTTGTCGAGGCGCCCTACCGCAAGATCGACAAGGAGACCGGCAAGGTCACCGACATCATCGAGTACATGACCGCCGATGAGGAGGACCACTACATCATCGCGCAGGCCAACGAGCCCATCGCCGAGGACGGCACGCTCAAAAACGAGCGAGTGACCGTGCGCAGGCGCGAGGACATCATGGAGGTCGACCGCGCGCAGGTGGACTACATCGACGTCAGCCCCCGGCAGATGATCTCCGTGGCCACGGGCATGATCCCCTTCCTGGAGAACGACGACGCCAACCGCGCGCTGATGGGCTCGAACATGCAGCGCCAGGCCGTGCCGCTGCTCAGGTCCGAGGCGCCCATCGTGGGCACGGGCATCGAGTACAAGGCCGCGTGCGATTCGGGCGTCGTGCATCTGGCGCGCGAGAACGGCGTGGTCACCCGCGTGACCGCGGACGAGATCGTCGTGCGCGGCGAGGACGGGGACGAGCACGCCTACAGGCTGTCCAAGTTCGCCCGCTCCAACCAGGGAACGTGCATCAACCAGCACCCCATCGTCCGCGAGGGCGAGGTCGTGCGCAGGGGACAGGTCATCGCCGACGGCCCCTCCACCGACCAGGGCGAGATCTCGCTGGGCCGCAATGTGCTGATCGCGTTCATGACCTGGGAGGGCTACAACTACGAGGACGCGGTGCTCATCAGCGAGCGGCTGGTGAAGGACGACGTGTACACCTCCATCCACATTGAGGAGTACGAGTCCGAGGCCCGCGACACAAAGCTCGGCCCGGAGGAGATCACCCGCGACATCCCCGGCGTGGGCGAGGACGCGCTGCGCGACCTGGACGAGCGCGGCATCATCCGCATCGGCGCCGAGGTGCGCGCAAACGACATACTCGTGGGCAAGGTCACCCCCAAGGGCGAGACAGAGCTCACCGCCGAGGAGCGCCTTCTGCGCGCCATCTTCGGCGACAAGGCGCGCGAGGTGCGCGACACCTCCCTGCGCGTGCCCCACGGCGAGTTCGGCATCGTGGTGGACGTGAAGATATTCACCCGCGAAAACCGCGACGAGCTCTCCCCGGGCGTGAACCAGATGGTGCGCGTCTACATCGCCCAGAAGCGCAAGATCTCCGTGGGCGACAAGATGGCCGGCCGCCACGGCAACAAGGGCGTGGTCAGCCGCATACTGCCCGAGGAGGACATGCCCTTCCTGCCGGACGGCACGCCGCTGGACATCGTACTCAATCCGCTGGGCGTTCCCAGCCGCATGAACATCGGTCAGGTGCTGGAGGTGCATCTCGGCCTCGCCGCCAGGGCGCTGGGCTGGCATGTGGCCACCCCCGTGTTTGACGGCGCGGACGAGTACGACATACAGGATCAGCTCGAAAAGGCGTCGCACCTGCCCGAGGAGCCGCTCTTTGACGAAAACGGCCGTCCGGCCATACAGTTCTCCAAGTGCGGCATCAACATCGAGGGCAAGCTGCAGCTCTACGACGGACGCACGGGCGACCCGTTTGACAACAAGGTGACGGTGGGCTACATGTACATGCTCAAGCTGCACCACCTGGTCGACGACAAGATACACGCCCGCTCCACCGGCCCGTACTCGCTGGTGACGCAGCAGCCGCTGGGCGGCAAGGCGCAGTTCGGCGGCCAGAGGTTCGGCGAGATGGAGGTCTGGGCGCTGGAGGCGTATGGCGCGAGCCACGTCCTGCAGGAGATACTCACCGTCAAGTCCGACGATTGCATCGGCCGCGTCAAGACCTACGAGGCCATCGTCAAGGGCGAGAACATCCCCGAGCCGGGCATTCCCGAGTCGTTCCGCGTGCTGATCAAGGAGCTTCAGTCGCTGGCGCTGGACATCAAGGTGCTCGCCGCCGACAAGCAGGAGATCGAGCTCAAGGAGCTCGAGGACGATCCCTTCGCCCGCGAGAGCGAGTTCAAGGAGGAGCTTGTGCCCGCCATTCCCCCGGAGGCATTTGCCGAGGAGGACGCCGCCGAGGCCGACGACTTCGACTTTGACGACCTCGAGCTGGGCGACGACGACCTGGGTCTGGACGACGACTTCTAGTATCGAAGGGAGAGAGGCTGCTTGTTTGAGCTTACAAATCTCGACTCTATTCAGATTGGACTGGCCTCCCCGGAGAAGATCCGCCAGTGGTCGCACGGCGAGGTGGAAAAGGCCGAGACCATCAACTACCGCACGCTCAAGCCCGAGCGCGACGGCCTGTTCTGCGAGCGCATCTTCGGTCCCACCAAGGACTGGGAGTGCAACTGCGGTAAATACAAGCGCACGCGCTTCAAGGGCGTGGTGTGCGACAAGTGCGGCGTGGAAGTGACCAAGGCCAAGGTGCGCCGCGAGCGCATGGGCCACATCGAACTGGCCGCGCCGGTGAGCCACATCTGGTACTTCAAGGGCATCCCCAGCCGCATGGGCACGCTTTTGAACATAAGCCCCCGGGCGCTGGAGCAGGTTCTGTACTTTGCCAGTTACATCGTGCTCGACCCGGGCGACGTCCCCGGCCTGGAGAAGTACAAGCTGCTCTCCGAGGGCGAGTACCAGCTCAAGCGCCAGCAGGCGCAGGAGAACGGCTGGGAGTTCCGCGTGGGCATCGGCGCCGAGGCCGTGCGCGAGATGCTGCGCGAGCTCGACCTGGACGCCATGAGCCAGGAGCTGCGCGCCGAGCTTCAGGAGCTCTCCGAGCGCGAAACGCGCCGCGACAGCGAGGGCCAGAAGCGCCAGCGCATCATCAAGCGGCTCGAGGTCGTGGAGGCCTTCCGCACGAGCGGCAACAAGCCCGAGTGGATGATTTTGGACGTGGTGCCGGTCATCCCGCCGGAGCTTCGCCCCATGGTGCAGCTCGACGGCGGCCGCTTCGCCACCGCTGATCTGAACGACCTCTACCGCCGCGTCATCAACCGCAACAACCGCCTAAAGCGCATGCTGGAGATGGGCGCGCCCGACATCATCGTGCGCAACGAAAAGCGCATGCTGCAGGAGGCCGTGGACGCTCTGATCGACAACGGCCGCCGCGGCCGCCCCGTGACCGGCGCGGGCGGGCGGCGGCTAAAGAGCCTGTCCGACCTTCTGCGCGGCAAGCAGGGCCGCTTCCGCCAGAACCTCTTGGGCAAGCGCGTGGACTACTCGGGCCGCTCGGTCATCGTGGTCGGCCCCACGCTCAAGCTGTATCAGTGCGGCCTTCCCAAGGAGATGGCGCTGGAGCTGTTCAAGCCCTTCGTCATCGAGCGGCTGGTCAATCAGGGCATGGCCGTCAACGTCAAGACCGCCAAGCGCGCCGTGGAGCGGCTGCGCCCCGAGGTGTGGGACGTTCTGGAGAGCGTGATCAAGGACCATCCGGTCATGCTCAACCGCGCGCCCACGCTGCACCGCCTGGGCATACAGGCCTTTGAGCCGATCCTGGTCGAGGGCAAGGCACTCAAGCTGCATCCCCTGTGCTGCACCGCCTTCAACGCCGACTTTGACGGCGACCAGATGGCCGTGCATGTGCCGCTTTCCATGGAGGCGCAGGCCGAGGCCCGTTTCCTCATGCTCTCGGCCAACAACATCTTAAAGCCGCAGGACGGCAAGCCCGTCGTCTCCCCCACGCAGGACATGGTGCTGGGCTGCTACTACCTCACCGTGGTGCGCGAGGGCGCCAAGGGCGAGGGCAAGTTCTTCACCGACGTGGACGAGGCGCTGATGGCCTACGTCACGGGCGAATTGTCGCTGCAGGCCAGGTGCCACATCCGCATGAGCCGCACCATCGACGGCGTTGAGCACAAAAAGATCGTGGAGACCACCATCGGCCGCGTGATCTTCAACCAGGCCATCCCGCAGGACCTTGGCAGCAAGCCGCGCAAGAGCGTGGACGACATGTTCCTGCTGGAGGTGGACGAGGTCGTGGGCAAAAAGCAGCTCGGCCGCATCGTGGACGACTGCTACCGCGCGCACGGCGTGACCGTCACCGCGCAGATGCTGGACAACATCAAGGCGCTGGGCTTCAAGTTCTCCACCCGCGGCGCGCTGACTGTGTCGGTCGCCGACATCATCGTGCCGCCGGAGAAGGCCACCATCCTCCACGACGCGGAGGACGAGGTACACAACATCGAGCGCGCCTTCCGCCGCGGCCGCATGTCCGAAAACGAGCGCTATTCCTCGGTCATCCGCATCTGGGAGCAAGCCACCAACGACGTCACCAAGAAGGTCATGGACGCGCTGGACGAGTTCAACCCCATCAACATGATGGCCACCTCCGGCGC
>DXVG01000084.1 GCA_019409045.1 Clostridiales bacterium
CGTTTCAGAAAACAATCAGCAAACAGCGGCTCGATCACCCGGCCTCTTTTGTCCAACCAGGCCAAAGGCTCCGGCTCTGTGCCCATGGCCGAATTCTCTGGCACAGCCGCCTGGCTTGAATTTCTCAATTCGTCTTTCAATCCGCTCACGTCCTTTTTCTGTTTCTGTACAATTTGTTGTTGCTTCTTCCCGGTGTCGTACAAATGCTCTTTTGCCTGAGGGAAGCAACGTTCTTGTTAACCGGCGCATGGCAGAGGCAATTCCTGCCAGCGCCAACGATCCACGACGCGGCAGAAATTCTCGAAAGCGCCGTACTTGACACGTTTGAGGACGTATACTGGAAAAGAAGTAGGCATGTGACCGATGAACTTCACGGCGACAATGATCCACAGATGCGGTAGCACGCGCTTGAGGACGGTTTTTACGCCGGCACAGTACATGATGGCATTCGTGTCATCGACCATGTATACCCCTGCGGCCTGATGCGCGTCGATGTAGCCGGCGATCTCCGCGCAGGCGTGCCTGATGCCGTCGCGCTCCCCGTTCAGGCGCATGGCTTCGCCAAAGTGGGTCTGAGTTTTCTTGAGATAGAGAACTTTTGCAGCTTTCATGGTGAAATCCTCCTGTATTGGGGGAACTTTGCGAACCCCTCTATATATAGGTCAATTGGGGACATGTTCGGGGACACTTCGCCGCAGGGTTTTGAGAATTTAACGGAGGAAATGGTTTGCCCGATGCAAGGAGGGCAATAAAAAGCCCCGCACGGTTCAGCGCGATTGGACCCGCCTCCGGAGCGCGCAGGGACTGGCGTTGATAACGGCTGGGGTTTATGGTAAAATGAAGTTGAGCGATGCGGCCTTTTGAAAGGAAAGCGCGGGAGGTGAAGGTGCGTATGAAAAATCTGAAGCTGCCCGTGGGCATTGAGAGCTTTGCGGAGATGCAGCAAGAGGGATTTTACTGTGTCGACAAGACAGGTCTGATCCGCGACCTACTGAACAACTGGGGCAAGGTGAACCTCTTCACGCGCCCGCGGCGGTTTGGCAAGACGCTGAACATGAGCATGCTCAAGAGCTTTTTCGAGATCGGGGCCGACAGGACGCTGTTCGACGGTCTGGCGATCTCGAAAGAGACGGCGTTGTGCGAGGAGTACATGGGAAATTTCCCGGTGATCTTCATTTCGCTCAAGGGCGACATACTGGTGGAGCCGGAGGACCCGGACGCGTGCATCGTCATCGAGGTCAAGTGCGCGCCCACATTTCAGGGGCTTGAGCAGGCCTGCGCAAAGGCGATGGAGCAGATCAAGGCGCGGCGGTGTGACGAGCGCCTGCGGGAGGACGGACGGGAGGACATACTCGCCTACGGCATCGCCTTTAATAAGAAGCGCTGCAGGGCGGTGTGCGAAAGGCTGTCGGGTACAGTCAAATAAAACCACGCGCGGTTTTTAAGCGCCGGTCGGAGCGATCCGGCCGGCGTTTTTTGTCAGACAGATGCAATGCGCGGATGAGAAAAATCCGGCCCCGCGGTATGGAAGTCAGGAAAGTAGTTTCTCTTTCGGCTCTCATCAGCGGAAATATAACCGCTACTCTGCGGATAATGTCCGAAGAAAAGCTGTGTGAATTGCATGAATTTTTCCCCTCTCGTGCAGCGATTCGTATACGAAACTAATTTCGTTACTTTTCTTTGACACTTCCCCGGCACCATGCTATGATGGGTACAACGATACAGGGCAAAAGCCTGTTTGCGAAAGGGAGGGTTCCTGAATGAAGAAGATGCTGCTATGGATGCTCTGCGCGGTTCTTTTGCTGGCGGCGCTGCCCGTGTCTCTAGCGGAAGAGGATGTGGAAATGGTGCCGGTGCTGGCGCAGGTGCCGGACGGCTGGGAGGGCCCGCACCTGTGGGCGTGGTCGGACGACGGCGCCAACGCCTTTGAGGCCTGGCCGGGCGAGGCCATGCAGCCCCTGGGCGAAAGCGGCTGGTACTACGCATATGTGCCGGGCTTTGTGCAGAACGCCATCGTCAGCGCCAACGACGCGGCCGTGCAGACCGAAGGCGTGGTGATCGAGGCGGGCAAGGCGGCGTGGATCGCCATCGCGGACGATCTTTCCTGCGCGGTCTCCTACGAGGCGCAGGCGGACGAGGCCATTCCCGAGTACGTCGAAGTGTTCACCGTACACGCCTATGTGCCGCTGGCCTGGGAGACCGTCAACCTCTGGGCGTGGTCGGCCCCGGACGGCACCAACGCCTTTGCCGCCTGGCCGGGCGAGGCCATGAGCGGCGGCGAGGACGGCTGGTTCACCGCCGAAGCGCCCGCGTGGGTCAACTCCATCATCGTCAGCGGCAACGAGGGCGAGGCGCAGACGGAGGACATCGCCATCGAGGCGCAGGAAGTCTGGGTCACCGTTTACAACGACCTCACCTATGAAGTGGCCTACGAGGACCCCGAGCAGGCCGACGTGCCGGACATCACCATCCACGCGCAGGTGCCGGCGGACTGGGCGGAGCCCTGCTGCTGGGCGTGGTCGGCCCCGGACGGCACCAACGCCTACGCCGCCTGGCCGGGCGAGGCCATGGCCGAGGAAGACGGATGGTACACCGCGCAGGCCCCGGGCTGGATCAATTCGGTCATCATCAACGGCAACGCGGGCAGCGTCCAGACGGCTGACCTCTCCGTGGAGAGCGGCGTGGACGTATGGGTGGTGGTGACGGACGCGGAGAACGCTTCCGTGACCTACGAAGCGCCCTGACCGCGCCCCGACCATGGCTCCCCCGCACGGGGGAGCCTTTGAAATGGAGGAACTGGCATGAAGCGGATACTGGCCATTTTGCTGATCGCGCTGCTTGCTCTGTCGCTGGGCGGCTGCTCCGCGCGCAAGGAAGTGGACGCCTCCAAACTGGTGATCTGGCACGACAAGGAGGACGCCGTGGTGGAGGCATTGTCCGCCTATCTGGCGGAAGCCTGTCCCGAGATCGAAGTGACGTTTGAAAAAAAGACCAGCCTCACCGATTCGTTGAAGCTGGTGGGCAACGACCCCTCCGCCGCGCCGGACATGTTCATCTTTGCCCACGACAAGGTCGGCGTGTTTGCCGAGATGGACATACTCGCGCCCATCGAGCCGCTGCTTGCGGAGGACGCGCTTGCAAATCATCTGCCCATGACGCTGGAGGCAGCCACCTATGGCGGCACGCTCTATCAATTGCCCCTGTATTTTGAAACGCTGCTGTTTTTGTACAACGAGCGCTACATGCTCGAGGGCAGCGTGCCCGCGACCACCGAGGAATTGTACCAGTACATGCAGGCAAACACGGGCCGCGGGCGCTACGGCTTTGTGGAGCAGCACTCCACGGCCTACTACGCCGCCGCCTGGATCCACGGCTTTGGCGGCGAGATCATCTCCGCGAACGGCGAGCCGTTCCCGGACGCGGAGGCGGTGCAGGACGCGCTTACTTACCACAAAAAGTTCGTCGAACTTATGCCCGGGGAAACGGAGTACGCCACGGTGAACACGCTCTTTCTGGAGGGCAAGGCCGACAGCACCATCGGCGGGCCGTGGATGGTGCCCAGCGCCCGCGAGGCGGGCATCTCTCTGGGCATCGCCCCCATGCCGGTGGTGGACGAGACCGGCCTTGCGCTGGCGCCCTATTCCGGCGTGCAGGGCGTGCATGTACTCAAATTCGCCGCCGAGAACAAGGAGGACAGCGTGCGCGCCGTGCTTGCGGCCCTTGTGGAGCCGGAGATCGGCGTGACGCTGGCGCTGGCGAGCGGCTGCGCGCCGGCGAACGCCCTCTGCTACGATGACGCGGCGGTGGCGGAGGACGAGATGGTGCAGGCCATGCGCGCCACGGCGGAGATCGCCGTGCCGATGCCCAACATCCCCGAGATGGACGTGATGTGGACAGTGGTGAGCGACCTTCTCACCGACGTCAACCTCTCCGGGCGCGACGTGCAGGAGAGCTTTGACGACGCGCTGGCGCAGGCGCAAAACCTGATTGCCAACATGCAGTAACGACGCGCTGAAAACGGGCGGTGCGAAACGCCCCGCGTCCGCCCGCCCGCGAAACAAAAGGATGAGGAGGGTGCTTATGCGCAAAGGCAGGGGCTGGCTGCGCAGCTATGCGTGGAGCGCGCCGTCGCTGACGCTCATCGCCCTGATGGTGGCCTTTCCGATCCTGTATACGCTGTACATATCGCTTACGAACATGTCGGTATACCATTGGTTCGATTTTTCCTTCATCGGGCTGGAAAACTACCGGCGGGCGCTGCTGGTGTTTCAGCCCGGCTTTTTGTCCGCCCTGTTGTGGACAATCCTGTGGACGATCGTCAACATGGCCGTGCAGCTCGTACTCGCCTTTGCGCTGGCAAGCCTTCTGAACGTAAAAAAACTGCGCCTGCGCAAGCTGTACAAGACCATCCTCATGTTCCCCTGGGCGATGCCGGGCTACGTATCCATCCTCCTGTGGAAAACGGGCATCTTCAACTCGCAGTTCGGCCTGCTCAACCAGTGGGCGGAGGCGCTGGGGCTGGAGGCGCGGCGTTGGCTGGCCACGGATGTATCGGCGTTCGTGTTTTGCACGGTGGTCAACCTGTGGCTGGCGCTGCCGTTCATGATCATGATCATGGATGGGGCCATGCAGTCCATCGACGAAAGCTACTACGAAAGCGCCCGGCTCGACGGGGCCACGCGCCTGCAGCGCGCCGTGTACATCACCATCCCCACCATCCGGCCGATGATCGCTCCGGCGGTGATCATCACGGTGTTCACCACCTTCAAGCAGTTCGACGTGGTCTACCTGCTCACCCAGCAGATGGGCGCGCAGACGGGTTCCAACTTCCACACCGTGCTTACCTACGCCTACGAGAACGCCTTCATCACCAACAATTACGGCTATTCTTCGGCCATTTCCATGCTCATCTTCGCGCTGCTTCTGCTCTTTTCCCGCCTGCAGCGAAAGGAGGTGTCCAGGTGAAGCGCGGAAAACTGCGTTCCATCGCCTCCATGGGGGCGCTCAATCTGTTTTTCATCGCCCTCTGCTTTGTGACGCTGATCCCCATCCTCTACGCGCTGTCCGTGGCGCTCAGCGCGCAGAACACGCTGCTCAGTTCGGATTTTTCCTTTATCCCCCGCGCGCTGACGCTGGACAACTTCCGCGCCGTGTTCGAGGGCGAGGACGTGCTGCTCTGGTTTGAAAACAGCATGGTATTGGCTGCGGCGACCGTGGCCCTGTCGCTCTCGGCGGCGATCCCGGCGGCCTACGCCTTTTCGCGCCGCCGCTTTCCCGGCCGGAAGATGATTTTGCGCTGGCTGGTGCTGCTCAACTCCTTCCCAGCGCTTCTGAGTATGTTCGCCATCTACCGCCTGCTGCGGCCTTTGGGGCTCGTCAACACCCGTCTGGGGCTGATCCTCGTCTATACCGGCACGATGTCGGTGTTCAGCCTCTGGAACCTCAAGGGGTACTTCGACACCGTGCCCGTAGAGATCGAGGAGGCGGCGCGCATGGACGGCGCCAGCGACGTGGGCGTGGTTTGGCGCATCGTGCTGCCGCTGGCGCGGCCAAGCCTGATCGTCACGGCGCTGATGGTGCTGATCTATGTGTGGAACGAATACATCTACGCCACGACCTTTATGACGGGCGAGACCAACTACACGCTGGCTGCCGGGCTGTACGGCCTGCAGGCCACCGAGACCAGCGGCAGTTGGCCGGTGTTCGCGGCGGCGTCGCTGCTGGTGTCGCTGCCCGTGCTGGTCATCTTCCTGCTGTGCCAGAAATACATGACCTCCGGCCTCACCGCCGGCGGGGTGAAGGGATGAGCCCAATGAGAAAAGACGCGATTCTGCACCTGCCCATGTCCGAATACTGCCACGCGATCGGTGAAAAGCGCATCGTCTTTCGCCTGCGCGCCGCGCGCGGCGATCTGGCGGCCTGCACGCTTTATTATGGCGACACCGCCTGCCGCAAAACGCCCATAGACTTTTTCCCCGCGCCGATGCGCGTCGTCCAGCAGGACGAATGGCACGACTGGTGGGAGGTGGAGCTGGACAGCCCCTTCCACCGCCTGCACTATTATTTCGAACTCTTTGATGGACAGGAAACATGCCTGTTTTACGGCGACGTCTTCACGGACCACCTCGTGGACGACCGCTCGGAGTACTTCAAGCTGCCCTTTGACCACCGCGCCGACCGCGCCGTGGTGCCGGCGTGGACGGTCGACGCCGTGGTGTACAACATCTTCCCTGACAGCTTTGCCACCGGCCATCGCTCCATCAGCGGCAGGCCCACGCGCGTGTGCGGCTGCGAGGGGCTGCGGGGCGGCACGCTGCGCGGCGTTCGGGAAAATCTCGATTACCTTGAACAGCTGGGCGTGAACTGCCTGTACCTGAACCCCATCTTCGTCGCCGGGGCCTATCACAAATACGACACGCTCGACTACTTTCACGTCGATCCGGCGCTGGGCACGGACGACGACCTGCGCGCGCTGGTGGAGGCCTGCCATGCCCGCGACATGCGCGTGATGCTCGACGGCGTGTTCAACCACTGTTCGTGGCGCTTTTTCGCCTTTGAGGACGTCGTGCGCCGCGGCGCCGCCTCGCCGTACCGCGACTGGTTTTACCATCTGGAATTTCCCGTCGTGCGCCCGGAGAGCGGCGAGCCGATCCCCGGCTACGAGTGCTTTGGTTATGAGCGCACCATGCCCAAGTTCGATACCGCCAACGCGCAGGTGCGCGACTATCTCTGCCGCGTCGGGGAGCACTGGGTGCGCGCCTTTGACATCGACGGCTGGCGGCTGGACGTCGCCAGCGAGATCGACGACGGCTTCTGGCGCGAGTTTCGCCGCCGCGTCAAGGCGGTCAAGCCCGATTGCCTGCTGGTGGGCGAAGTTTGGGAGACCGCCCGGCACTGGCTGAACGGCGATATGTTCGATTCGACGATGAACTACGACTTCCGCAAGCACGCCCGTCGCTTTTTCGCCGAGGAAAGCATCGACGCCCGCGCCTTTGCCGGCCGTTGCGGGGACATGCTGATGCGCTATCGCCAGCAGATGATCCCGGCGCAGCTCAACCTGCTCGACAGCCATGATGTCAGCCGCTTTTTGTCGCTGTGCGGGGGCGATGCGCGGCGCTACCGGCTGGCGGTACTCTTTCAGCTCACCTTCCCGGGCATGCCCTCGATCTTCTACGGCGACGAGCTGGGCGCGATGGGCGTTCGCGAGGAGGAATACCGCCGCGAAATGCCTTGGGCGGACGGCGATGCGGCGCTTTGGGACTTTTTCCGCCGTGCCATCGCGCTGCGGCGCGCGCACGCGGCCCTGCGCGGCGGCAGTTTCCGCGTTTTGCGCGCCGAATCCGGGGAGCGGTTGCTCGTCTATGCCCGGGAACACGGCGGGGAGCGGCTCACGGTTGCCATCAACGCCGGAGAAGAAAGCGTCCAGCTGCCGGAAGCGCCTGCGAACGTCCTCTGGGGCGAGGGGCTCGAGGACGCGGCACTGGCGGCGTATTCCTTTGTCATGTATC
>DXVG01000085.1 GCA_019409045.1 Clostridiales bacterium
TTCTTTTCTTTCGGAAGTGATTTTTGCGTTTGGGGGCTTTGTCAGCGGCCTGAGGCTCATCGGATGCATCCGGTGAGCCTTTTTAGCGCGGCCTAGGGCTGCATGTTTGCCACCCAGCGCTCTGCGCGGGCGCGCAGCAGCGCGTACAGCGCGGCGCAGGCCAGCGCCAGCGCGGCGGTGAACAGCGCGGGCACGGTCATGCCGTCGCCCTGCGGGAAGTACAGCGCCAGCGCCATGCCGCCGTAGCAGAGCACCATGGACGCGATGACCGCCACCAGCACGCCGGAGCTGTTCTTGGCCACCTTGGCCTCGCTGGTCCAGTCAAAGCGCGGGAACCGGCAGTTGACGATCAGCCCCAGGAGCGCGCAGAACGCGCCCATCAGAAGCGGCATCAGCAGCAGCACCGCAAGCGCCATGCCGCGCGCGCGAAACAGCCACGCGAGCACGAGCGAGTCGATCACGGCAAAGGGCGCGAACAGCTGCAGGTTCAGCCACAGCTTGGGCATGAGCCAGTCGCGCGGGGCGACGGGCAGCGACTTGATCAGCCACAGGCTCTTGCCCTCGAGCGACACGGAGCACGCCGTGGTCGGCACGATGCCGATCAGCCAGCTCACCAGAAACGGCAGCGCCACCATGGGCATGTCGCCCAGCGCCTCCCAGCCCAGCAGCGTCACCAGCGTCTCCACCGGCACAAACGCCGCCAGCGCGATCACCGCGATCAGCGACAGCACCGGGCCGAACGCGCTGTTGAGCACATAGCTGTTGATGGACAGGAAGTGCCGCCACTCGCGTAAGAGCAGCGCGGCGCGGGCGCTGCGGCGCTTCTGCCTGCCCAGCACGAAGCGCTTTTTGCTCGTCCGCGCGGTGAGGAACGAATTGATGCGCACGAAGAAGCGGCCAAACAGCGCCCCCGCCAGCAGGATGGCCGCCAGCGACGCGCCCACATAGAGCAGAAGCGCCGCAACATCGCCGCCCAGCACGGCGCGCTCATAGAGGCCGGCGAGTGGGTAGATACGCTCAAAGAAGTCGCCAAGCCCGCGGGCAAAGTCGAGGAACATCTCCACATTGGCGGCGGTGGAGCTCAGGTAGCTTGAGCCGACCACCACGCCGATGAGCGCCACGAACATCAGCGCAAGGCCCGCGTAGCGCAGGCGCTTGATGGACGCGCCCGCCAGCGCCACCAGCGCGCCCAGCAGCGAAGCCAGCACCGCCGGGATCATCGGCACGGCCAGCGCGCTGAGTATGTAGGCCACATAGAACATCGGCGCGGGATGGGCGAACATGGCGTAGGCAACGCCGCCGGGGAGGAAGATCAGCAGCGTGAACAGGAGGTTCATGCCGTAGATCTTGAGCACGCGCGCCGTAGCCACCGTCCGCGCCGGGATGGGCAGGGAGAGGAGCATATCCAGATCGCGGGCGCCAAAGAGCGCGTCCGGGGCCTTGACGATGGTGGTGATCAGCGCCGTCAGCGCCACCACGGACGCCAGCATCACCGGAAAGACGCAAAGCGCGCCGATGCTGTCCAGCGCGTAGGCGATGCCCAGGCAGTAGGCAAAGGCCACGCCCAGCGCCGCCACGCCGCCCAGAAGGATGAGCGCCAGCAGCCATTTGGCGCCGCGGCGGCGCGCGGGGTCGTTCAGGCGGCGGTTGATGCCCAGGAGCTCCAGCCTGTTCAGCCGCAGAAGCAGTCGCAGCTTGCTCATTGCTCGATCAACTCCAGGAACAGCTCCTCCAGCGAGCCGTCGCCGCGCACCTTGTCGGTGTCGCCGAAGGCCGCGAGGCGGCCGTCTTTGATGATGGCGACCTTGTCGCACAGCTTTTCCGCCACGTCCAGCACATGCGTGGAGAAGAACACCGCGCCGCCGCGGTCGCAGAGGGCGCGCATCTGCTCCTTGAAGGCGTGCGCGGCCACGGGGTCGAGGCCGACGAACGGCTCGTCGAGCACCAGCAGCTTCGGATCGTGGATCAGCGCGCCCATCAGCGCCAACTTCTGCTTCATGCCGTGGGAGAACGAGCCGATGGCGTCGCCCAGGTTGCCCGTCAGGCCGAACAGCTCGCCGTATTCGCGCGTGCGCGCCTCGCGCGCGTCCGCGTCCACGCCGTACACGTCCGATACGAAGTTCAGGTACTGCATGCCGGTGAGGTAGTCGTACAGGTCGGGATTATCCGGCACATAGGCGAGTATCTCCTTGCAGGCGATGGGCTCGCGGCGCACGGAGTGGCCGCCGATCCATATATCGCCCTCGTCAAAGTCCAGCACGCCCGCCAGGGCGCGGATGGTGGTGGTCTTGCCCGCGCCGTTCGGGCCGATGAATCCCACGATGGAGCCCGGCTCCACGCGCAGGGAAAGGTGATCCACCGCGCGCTTGCCGCCCTTGTAGGTCTTCGAAAAATTGCGGATCTCCAACATGTTCTTCCCTCCTTATGAGACGGTATTATAATACCCCCCCCCGAAAAAAATCAATAAATGCAGTGTAAAAACCTGCTTAGAGGCGCTCAGGTGTCGCCCACGGCGCGCGAACGATACGCGCGGGGGGAGACGCCGAAGAAGCGGCGGAAGGTGCGGGAGAAGTTGCTGGGGCTGTCAAAGCCGCAGGCCGCGGCCACCTGCGAGACGCTGAGGTCGGGCTGCTCGCGCAGCAGCTGCGCGCCGCGCATGACGCGAAACTGTATCAGGAATTGCACGGGCGACATGCGCAGCGCGCGCCCAAAGCAGCGCAGGCATTCCCGCTGGCTGATGTTGGCCGCGCGCGCGATCTCGCAAAGCGCGATGGGGCGCTCGTAGTTTTCATGGATGAAGTCCAGCATGGCGCGCAGGCGCTCCGCGTCCCGGTCGGGCGGGGCGGCCTCGCCCGCGTCCGGGGCGAAGCGGCGAAACAGCAGCATGCACACGCGCGTGAGCGCCTCGCGCACTTCGAACTCGTAGTCGGGCGCTTCCGCTTCGAGGGCGGCAAAGGCGCGGGCACATACCTCCCGCGCGGTCTGGCTCTCCTCCGCGTCGAAGCGGTAGGTGTCAAACGCGGCGCAGCGCGTGAGCGGCCGCATGTAGCGCGTGGAGAACACGGAATCCTCCGCGCCCGCGATCAGGCGCGGGCTGAACACCAGCGCGCGTATCTCGCAACGGTCGTCGGTGTCGCCGCAGTGGAGCGTTCCGGCGTTGAAGGCCACGCAGTCGCCCGCGCGCAGAAGGAGCGTCTTTGAGGGCACGCGCACGCGCGCCGTTCCCGAGGCGACGAGCCATAGCTCCATTTCCTCGTGCCAGTGCCACGGGACGCAGCTATCCGGCGCGGCGGTGTAGCGCGTAACGTAGCCCGCGCAGGGAAACTCCGGCGTGCCGTGGGGCTTGAGCTCCCTGCGCGTGCGGTCGATGTTGACGATGCAGGGCGGCGTGGGCATCGGGTTTCACCTCTTTGGCGATTTTTTTACAGTATACGGCGAAAAAAGGCTTGCGTCAAGGCGATTTTGGCGCTATTCTATCTATGCAAGCATCAGATAAGCAATGCGCTCGGAGGGTCTGTATGGTTCATTTGCTTCTGGCCGTCATCTACCTCGCGTTCATAAGCCTCGGGCTGCCGGACGCGCTGCTGGGCTCGGCATGGCCCGCCATGCGCGTGCAGTTCGACGTGCCCGTGCACTTTTCGGGCGTCATATTCACGATCATCGCGCTGGGCACGGTGGTCTCCAGCCTGCAAAGCGACCGCCTGACGCGCCGGCTCGGCGCGGGCAAGGTGACCGCGCTGAGCGTGCTGACCACGGCGGCGGCGCTGTGGGGCTTCTCGGTGAGCGGGTCGTTCCCGGAGCTGTGCCTGTGGGCGATCCCCTACGGGCTGGGCGCGGGCAGCGTGGACGCGGCGCTGAACAACTATGTGGCGCTGCACTTTGCCGGGCGGCACATGAGCTGGCTGCACTGCATGTGGGGCGTGGGCGCATCGCTCGGCCCGGGCATCATGGAGCGCGCGCTGACCGGCGGGCAGGGCTGGAACATGGGCTATCGGTACATCGCGATATTGCAGTTTGGCCTGACGGCGGCGCTGTTTCTGAGCCTGCCGCTGTGGAAGCGCCGCCGCGCCGGGCGCGCGGAGGGCGGGACCGCGCGAGGCGAGCGGCTCACGCTTCGGGGCGCGCTGCGCATCCCCGGGGTCGCGCAGATCATGGCGGCGTTTTTCTGCTACTGCGCGCTGGAGCAGACCGTGTCCTTGTGGGCGAGCAGCTATCTGGTGATGGCGCGGGGCATGTCGGTGGAGGCGGCGGCCGGATACGCGAGCCTTTTCTTCCTGGGCATCACGGCCGGGCGCGCGCTCAGCGGCTTTCTGACGCTGCGCTTCAGCGACGCGCAGATGACGCGCATCGGCCAGGCGCTCATACTGGCGGGCATCGCGGCGCTGCTCGTGCCCGCGGGGACGGGCATGGCGCTGGCGGGGCTTGCGCTGACGGGACTGGGCTGCGCGCCGATCTATCCCTCCATCATACACGCCACGCCGCAGCGCTTCGGCGAGGAGCGCTCGCAGGCCGTGATCGGCATCGAAATGGCGACCGCCTATGTGGGCACCTGCGCGATGCCGCCGCTGTTCGGGCTGATCGCCGACCGCCTGTCCGTGGCGCTGTTGCCCGCATTTTTGCTGGTCGTGCTGGCGGTGATGGTGATCGCGCACGAGCGCATGCTGCAAAAGACAGCGCCGCACGAGGCGGGCTGCGAAGGGAGGGCGACATGATCGACCTGCACATGCACAGCATCTACAGCGACGACGGGCAGTTCTCCCCCGCCGCGCTGATGCGGCTGTGCGCAGAGGCGGGCGTGGAGACCGCATCCGTCACGGACCACAACTGCGCCCGCGCAAACGAGGAGGCCGCGCGCGAGGCGCGGGCGCTGGGCATCCTTTACCTTCCCGGCATCGAGATCGACTGCTCGTTCGCAGGCGTAGACCTGCACCTGCTGGGCTACGGCATCCACCCCGACGACGCGGCCCTCGCGCGCATCGAGGAGGAGCACTCGCGCCAGTTCGCGCGGGCCTCCCGCCTGCGGCTCGCCCGCACGCGCGAATTGGGATTCTGCGTGACGGAGGCGGAGATGGAGGCGATCGCGCTCGCCAATGGTCAGCGCGCCGACAACTGGACGAGTGAGATGTTTGCCGAGGTGCTGCTCGCGCGGCCGGAGTACGCAGACCACCCGCTGCTTCTGCCCTATCGCCCCGGCGGCGCGCGCGGCGAGAACCCGCTGGTCAACTTCCACTGGGACTTCTACGCGCAGGGCAAGCCGTGCCACGCGCCGATGGAGTGCCCCTCGCTGGAGGAGGCCGTGGCCGCGATCCGCAGCAGCGGCGGCCTGGCGGTGTTGGCGCATCCCGGCATAAACCTGAAGGGGCGGGAGAGGCTGCTGGGCGGCATCATCGCCCGTGGCGTGGACGGCATCGAGGCGTTCTGCAGCTATCACACGCCCGAACAGGCGACGCTCTTTCTGCACAGGGCGCGCGCCTACGGCCTGCTCGTCACCTGCGGCAGCGACTTTCACGGCAAGACCAAGCCCGCCGTGTCGCTGGGCGGACACGGCTGCATGCTCGCGCCGGCGGAGGTGCTCTATCCGCTGCGTCAGGCGCTTTTGCGCGCCGCGTTGCGCCCGTAGAAGCAAGGAAGCCGCCCCGCGTTCCCGTAAAGGGCGCGGGGCGGCTGCTTGCCGGCCGGGGTTCAGGCGACGGCGGGGGCGAGGCCGAACAGCGCAGGGTCCTTCAGGATCGCCTGAGCCTGCGCGCCGGGGAGGATGGCGGTATAGACGAGCTCGTCGCCCTCGGCGTGCATGCCGATGCTGACGAAGCTCTCTTCGCCGAGCGCGGGGGCGATGTCCATTCCCGCGGGTGCGCGCACCTCGAGGATGGCCAAATCCTCGCCGGTGGCGTCGAGCCAGTAGAGGCTGAGGTGCGCGCCGCCTGAGATGTCCACGGCGTTGTTCTGCGTCCAGTCGTACTCCGCCAGCAGGTTGCCGGGGGTGAAGGATGTGCAGTTGCCCTCGTCGTCAAAGGCGTAGTTGAGCTCGCTGCCGATCGGGAGGACGTTCGCCTCCACGGTGGGCGCGCTTTGCGCGTACAGGCCGTCCGCGCCGAGGCGGTAGAATCGCTCGCAGGCGCTCACGGTGAGCTCCAGCGCGTCCAGCTCCCCGGCCGTCACGCACTCGTAGAGCAGGCGCAGGTGGCAGCCGCCCTCGTCGGTCCACTCGGTCGAGGCGAGGCCGTCTCCGGCGCTGAGGGACACGCTCAATTCGCGCGCGTCCATGCGCAGGGCCACGCCGCTTTCCATAAACACCTGATAATAGGCGGTTTGGGAGAAGGCGGCGAGCACGGCGCTGTCCCAGCTGTTGAGGCCGCTTTCGACCGCCTGCATCTGCGCGGGGTCAATGTACTGGCCGAGCGTGAGGTTTTCAAAGTGGGTGGCGGCGTAGACGTCCACGCAGAGCAGCAGTTGCTCCGTGGCGGGGTTCCAGTACGCGCCGTCGATGTAGACGCAGTTCTCGCCGATGCAGTCGCCGCAGACGGACTTGCCCATGCGCAGCGCCTGCGAAAGCGTGCAGGCGTCGGCGTTGAGCATGCCGCTGCAGTTGGGGTCGCTGTGGACCGCCACGCCGCCCTTCGTGCAGTAGAGCGCGCCGGAGAGCACGGCGGGCGTGACGTATTGGCCCATCACGCAGTCCGGGCAGGGCAGTTTGCCCAGCATGCGGGCGCGCTCGACGAACGTGAGCGCCTGTTCCGCCTGCGCGACGGTGTCGGAAACGCCTGCGCAGGCGGCGTCGGCGTGGTAGTATCCGTCCCCTTCCACGCTCCATGCCGGGTCGTCGACGCCCTGGGCAAAGGTGATGCACACCGGGCAGAAGTCCTGCCCCAGTTGCAGCGCCTCGCGCAGCGTGCGCGCCTTCGCGCCCGTCATGCCGCTGCACTTGGGGTCGGCGTGGAACCATGTGCCGGCGTCTGTGGAAAAGCACGCGCCCATGTCCAGCGGGTCGAGATCGAGGGCGTCGTTATCGACGGATATGTCTACGTTCGCGTAGTCCTCCCGGCTCTGGGAGAGCAGCTCGGCAAGGTCCGCCTCCGCGGCGGGCAGCGCGATCGCGGCAGGCAGCGTCGGCGCGGGGGCACTTTCCGCGGAGGACTGTTCCGTCGGCTCGGGCGTGGGCGCTTGCGTCGTCGCGCCCGGCTCCTCCCCGCCGTCGAGCATGAGCGCCGGCACGATGAGACAGACCGCGAACACCAGCGCCGTCAGCGCCATGGCCGCAAAGGTACCCGAGGACTTTTTCACGCCTCGCCGCCCCCCTTCAGGAGGACGCGCACAGTCGTCCCGACGCCGGGCTCGCTCTCATATTCGAGGGCGGTGCCGTGTAGCTCGGCTATCC
>DXVG01000086.1 GCA_019409045.1 Clostridiales bacterium
TCTCCTCTGGAAATCATGGTCTCACGCTCCGCATACACTGTCTGCGGCATGCTATGCCAGAGCGCCCCCCTGTGTGAAAATACATCCATGGCGCGTCCTCCCTTCCGGCGGCGCGGCCTACATCACCAGCGCGCCGTTTTCATCGCTCACCAGCTGCAGTATCTCGCGCTCGGCGCCGGTCTGGGCGTCGATGTAGACCAGGTAGTCCCCGCCCTCGCCGCTCGCGGAGATCTCATAGCACAGGTACTCGTCGGCGTTTTCGGGGATCACGCACAGCCGCGCGCTCTTGGCCGTGAGCCGGCCGCCCAGCCGGGCGAGCGCCTCCTGCTCGCTCAGCGCGGGCAGGGCCAGGTCGCGCTCGACGTGGTTGCGCAGGTACCCGCCCGCCTCCAGGCCGATGATCGAGCCGTCCTCGAGGGAGACCTGCACCTTGACAAGGTCGGGGTAGAGCGTCACATCGCCCTGCACGGCGGCGAAGTTGACGGTGAGTATGCCGTCGTAGCGGCTGAAGTAGCTCTCCTGCATCCGGCCGTAGCCGCGCGAGGTCAGAAACGCCCGCGCCGCCTCCACGCCCTGCTGGTCGGAGAGGTTCCTGGCCGTCACGTCCGCGTTTGGCAGCATGTAGAGCACCATGCCGCCCGCGCGGGTCACGCCCGCGGACAGATCGTATCCGTTGGCGGTGACCGAGAACTCGTAGCACGCCACGGGGATGCTGCTCTCGCCCTCAAAGCGAAGCTGCGTCACCGCGTCCGCGCCCAGGAACGAGCGCAGCGCGCGCTCCGCCCCCGCGCGGTCCACGTCCTCCAGCCCTTCGAGCGCGCGGTACTCGGTCTGCCCGGCGGCGTCGGAGAACGGCCCGTCGTAGAGCAGCACAGGATAGGAGGTCGCGGGCTCGGTCAGCGGGTAGAGGCTCTCCGCCCCGGAGGAATCCTCGCCCAGCGCGAACACGTCCTCGCCGCCCTCGTAGCGCGTCAGGAGCTCGCCCAGCCCCACGGCCAGCTCGCCCGCGGACTGCGACAGCGTGGAGATGGTCTCGTAATCCGCGTCGCCGATCGCGCCGCCGCCCGCCAGCCGGCCGGCCAGCGCGGTGGAAAAGTCGCCCGCCTGATTGACGAACTTGATCGTGGCCGACACCGCGCCCTCGCCCAGCGGGAGCTGCGCGAGGTTGTCCTGCGCGCCCTGCGACTGCCGGGCGATCTCGGAAAGCAGCATCTGCTCCTGCTGCGCGCTGCCGGTCACCAGCAGCTTTCGCAGGTTTGCGGCCATGCCCTCCATCAGCTCGCAGGTCTCGTAAAACGCCTTTTGATACACGGCGCTCAGGCGCGTGCGCAGCGCCTGCACGTCGGAGGCCTGCTTAAAGACGAGCACCGTCAGCGCCGCCAGCAGCGCGCAGGCCGCCCACAGCGCCGCGCGCACATAGTCCCTGTCCCTCGTGCGGGATGATTGCATGCTCTCTCCCTCCTGCTAGACCGCGAAGTGGTGGTTGCCGATGACCGTCTTGACGGTGCGCGTGCGGATCCATGTATCGCTGGTCTTGTCCGGGTTGTAGTAGTACAGGCAGCCGCCCGTGGGGTCCCAGCCGTTCATGGCGTCCAGCGCGGCGCGGATGGCGGTGGAGTTGGGCGTGTTGTTGATCGAGCCGTTGGACACGCAGGAAAACGCGCCGTTCTGGTAGATCACGCCGCTGATGGTGTTGGGAAACGAGGCGCTCTTGACGCGGTTGAGCACCACCGCCGCCACGGCCACCTGCCCCTTGTAGCTCTCCCCGCGCGCCTCGGCGTAGACCAGCTTGGACAGCAGCCGGTGGTCGGCGGAGATGATTGTCGCCGACGAGGAGGCGCTGGACGAGCCGGACGAGGACAGCGTCACCCCCAGCGCCGCGGCCGTCTCCGGGCCCACGCGGCCGTCCACGCTCAGGCCGTTGCGCCGCTGAAAGAGTATCACCGCGTCGCGCGTCTGCTCGCCGTACTTGCCGTCGGCCTCGCCGTCCAGATAGTCGTACTGTATCAGCCGCTGCTGCACCTTGCGCACGTCCTCGCCCGAGGAGCCGACCTCCAGCACCGTCGCGCCCAGCGCGCCCGGCAGCAGCATGCAAAGCGCCAGCAGCAGTGCAAGCGCGCGCCTACGCATGCGCATCCTCCTCCCAGAGGCCGCGCAGGAAGCGGCCGATGCTCGAATAGAACTCTATGGGCGCGTCCTCCCCGGCGAAGTAGGCCTGCTCGTCCAGCACGCACAGCGTGGGGTAGAGCACGCACCACCAGTTGTGCCCCCGGCCCTCGCCCAGCGTGACGCGCAGCGCCCTGTACTCGCCCGCGGGCACCAGCACCTCGCCGTAGACGCGGTCTGGGAAGGGGAACACGCCGGTCTCCACGCGCACATCGCCCGAGAAGCCCGCCCGGTAGGCGGCGGCGACCGCGGCCGTGCGCAGCGCGGCGAGGTTGGCGTTCACCGCGGCGTAGGCCGCGTCCGCGTCGCGGCAGTCCCCGGCGATCTCGCGCGCGGCCTCGAGGCACGCGTCGCGCACGGCGAGCTTGACCGCCTGCTCCTCGGGCGTGTCGCCCGAGGCGACGACGTGCAGCCGCACCATTTCCCCGGCGGTTTCGGCGTGCGCGCACGGCGCGGCGAGCAGCGCGAGCGCAAAGAGCGCGCAAAGGCATCGACGATACATGGCGTTTCCTCCGTTTCGTGGGGTGTTGCTCTTATCGTCGGCGGTTTTTGGGGGGTTTATACGGCTTTTTGCAAAATGCGCGCGGTTTTTGCGCCCGGCGCGCGGCGGCGGGAATTTGCGCGCGGCGGCATGCGCGCGCCGTCTCCGGCATAAAATGTAGGGAACGCATGCGCAAGAAAGACACTGAGGTGAATGCCGCGATGGAAAACCCCAACAACCGCATGGTGGCCGCCGGACGGCTGGAGGGCATGCCCGCCTTCAGCCACGAGGTGATGCACGAATCGTTTTACGCGGGCACGCTGCTGATCAAGCGCCTCTCCGGCGCGACCGACCGCATCCCCGTCACCATCCCCGGAAAGCTGCTGCCGCCGGAGGAGGACCCCTCCGACAGGCTCATGCTGTTTCAGGGGCAGGTGCGCTCCTACAACAAGGTGGTCGACGGCGCGGGCCGCCTGATGGTGACGCTGTTTGTGCAGAGCATGTACCCCACGTCGGAAAACGAGACGCTCAACCGCGTCGCGCTCACCGGCGCGCTGTGCAAGCCGCCGGTGTACCGCTCCACGCCCTTCGGGCGCGAGATATGCGATATGATGCTGGCGGTGAACCGCGCCTTTGGAAAGAGCGACTACATCCCCTGCATCGCCTGGGGCCGCAACGCGCAGTACGCCGCGCGCTTCCATGTGGGAGATCAGCTGCGGCTCACCGGGCGATTGCAGTCGCGCGAGTATCAGAAGCTGATGGAAAACGGCGAGTATGTGACGCGCAGCGCCTACGAGGTCTCCGCCTTCACGCTGGAGGCCACCGACGCCACGCCGGACTTCTCCGCGCAGCCGGTGGACGCTCGGCTGGAGTTCGAGCGCCTGCGCATGCAGCGCGCCGCGCAGGCCGAGCCCGCCGAGGCGCGCGAAGGTTGACAAGCCCCGCAAATCGTTATACAATAATAGCGAACGGGCGCAAAAAAGGCGCCCGCCGGGAGGGGCGAGCGATGCAAAAGACGTATGCGTGCGAAATCCAGCTGCGCACGCGCGACTGCGACATGCTGGGCCTGTGGAAGCCGAGCGCGGTGCTGGAGGCGATGCAGGACGCGGCGGGCATGCACTCCACCGCGCTGGGGTGCGGGCGCGAGACGCTCGTGCGCAGCGGCCTGGTATGGGTCATCACGCGCTGCGAAATGCGCTTTGACGCGCTCCCGCGCGTGCTCGAGAGCGTGCGCATAGAGACGTTTCCCATGCCGCTGCGCCACTGGTTTTTCCCCCGCCACTTCATCTTTCGGGACGAGGCGGGCGGCGAACTGGGCGCGGCGAGCACGCTGTGGGTGCTGTTCGACCTGAAAAACCGCCGCATGGCCGAGCCGGGCGAGGTGGCAAAGTGCATCCCCGACAATTCCGACCTCACGCCGCCGCTGGGCGCGCCGCGCATGCCGCGAAGGCTCTCCGGCGCGTGCGCACAGAGCGCGCGGCTGCCCGTGTTTTCGGAGATCGACGTCAACGGCCACGTCAACAACGCCCGCTATGCGGACTGGCTGTGCGACGCGCTGGGCATGGAGACCATGCGGGAGTACCGCGTGGAGACGATGCAGATCAGCTTCGCCTCGGAGATACTCCCCGGCGAGGAGATGACGCTCGAGCTCGCGCGCGAGGGCCTCTCCTATTACTTCGTCGGCTCGCGCGATCAGAAGGCGCACTTCGAGATCGGCGGGACGCTCGCGCGGCGCTGACGCGCGGGAAGCAGAAATCACCTCCGAACGCAGGACGGAGGTGATTTCAGGATGTTGACAAAGTCAACAGACTGCCAGGGCGTTGAGAAAGCCCGCAAGACAAGGAAGCGAGCTTGCAAACAAGGGAGCTTACTTAGACGTAAGTGACCGCAGTTTGCAAGCGATGCTGACGCAGGAAGCAAAAATCACTTCCGCTTCTTTTCTTTCGGAAGTGATTTTTGCGTTTGGGGGCTTTGTCAGCGCTCTGAAATCACCTCCGAACGCAGGCGGAGGTGATTTTTTGTGCTTCGGGGCTTTCCGGGCGCGGTCAGGCGTCGTTGAGCTCCGCGCATTGCAGCATGTTGCGGCACAAAAAGAGCACAAGCAGCGACATGGGCGCGTTGAGCAGCGCCAGCGCCGCGTAGCAGAGCGCCTCGCAGTGGCCCAGCGCGAAAAGCGCCAGCGCCGCCGCCGCGCCCGGGAGCGCGATGAGCAGCATCAGCAGAAGGTAGAACAGCATCGTCAGAAACTTGGAGGACACCCCGCCGAACAGCCGCATCTCCGCCACGGTGTCGGCGTTGTAGACCAGCGTGAACGACCAGCGCGCCAGCACCAGCGCCGCGATCGTCCACGCGTCCAGCGACAGGAGCAGCCCCGCAGGCACGAACACCACCAGCGACTCCGTGAGCCCGCCCAGCAGGCTCTGGCGCAGCGCCGCCAGCAGCTTGGCAAAGGAGCTTTCGGGGATCAGGTAGATGTAGGGCCGGGTCAGCTCGCGGCCAAAGCGTGAGAGCGCCTCGGAAAACATCTGCAAATACACGGCCATGAGGAACACCGGCAGCGCCCCGACGTCGCGCATGAAGAACGCAAAGCCGACGACGATGACGGCAAACACCAGCGAAGTGGGCGTAAGCAGGTAGCGCCGCGCGCGGCGGTCCTCGACGCGGTGCTTGTAAAACAGCGCGCCCGCGCCCCAGCCGCCGCCCAGGCCGGTCCTGCCCAGCTTGACGTTGGCCGGCGCGCTGTCGGCCACGCGGCCCTCCTTCTGGGCGGTGATGGCCGAGTGGGAGACCTCCGCCGTGCGCAGCACGTCCTCGTAGTAGTCATGGTCATAGCGGGCGATGAGCACCACCACGGCGAGCAGAAACGCCGCGGTTATCCCCGCGTAGAGCGCGAACATGGCCGCATCGCCCGTCATCGCGCCGCGAAGCATGCCCGCCGTCCAGCCCACCACGGGCATGAGGCGAAACAGCGGCGTATCTGCGGCATTGACCAGCGAGGCGAGCGTCAGCCCGCCGCCCAGCGCCGCGCGCGCCACCACCGCCAGCAGGAAGGCGGCCGGCACGCCGTAGATGAGGCACTTGGCGATCGTGCGGCGGCGGGGGCTGGCGCTTGTGAGCGAATAGGCCGCCATGGCCACCACCTGCGCAAGGAACACGCTCACGCCGTAGAGCGCCACGATGAGGATGAGCACGCCCGCGCCCACGCCGTAGACAGAGCGCAGCCAGCCGTATTGAAACAGCAGAAACAGGCTCAGAAGCAGCGACGCCCCGAGCTGGCGAAACAGCCCGTAGTAGAGCACCGAGCGCGGGCGGATGGGCGCGGGGAAGAGCAGGTTCACGTCCGCGAGCGAGAACATGCTCGCGCCGTTTTTGAAGCCCGCATTGACGAGAATGACGAACATCAGGCCGTAAAACGCCCCGGCCAGCGCCGGAAGCTCGCGCGCGTCGCGCGCCTCGGCCTGCGCCTCGCCGCCGCCCAGCAGCACCACGCCAAACAGCGCGATCATCACGAGCAGATAGACGAGCCGCGCGGGCTTTCGCACCAGCAGGCGAAGCTGCGCCTTCAGCCGCGCGAACACGAGATACGTCAGCGCGCCCCTCATGCCGACGCCTCCTTGCCCTCGGTGATGTCAAAGAACAGCTCCTCCAGAGAGCGCTCGCCGCCATCGTCCGGCCGCTTGACCGCGGCGAGGCGGCCGTGCATCATGATGTGGGCCACGTCCCAGGAGGATTCCACGCTGTCGATCATGTGCGTGCTGATCAAAAGCGCCGCCCCCTGCGCGCGCAGCTCCACGAACATCTCCTTGAGCTCCTTGATGGCGTGCGGGTCGAGGCCGACGAGCGGCTCGTCGAAGACGATCACCTGCGGGCGGTGCACCAGCTGGCAGCAGATGGACAGCTTCTGCTGCATGCCCTTGGAGAGCTCCTTGCCCAGCTTGTCCTTCTTGTCCCACATCTCCAGCCGCTCGAGCAGCTGCCTTCCGTAGCCGTCGTCCTCCATGCGGTAGGCGCGGCGCATGAACTCCAGATGCTCCTCCACGGTCAGAAGGTCGTACACCGCGGGCATCTCCGGTATGTAGCCCAGCGCGCGCTTGGCCTCCAGCGACTTGTTTTCATGGCCGCAGATCTCTATCCTTCCCTCAAAGCGCAAAAGGCCGGCCACGCACTTGATCAGCGTGGACTTGCCCGCGCCGTTCGGCCCGAGCAGCACCGCCGTTTCGCCGCCGTTTACGCGGAAGGAGACGCCGTCGTTTGCCGGCGTCCTGCCGTAGCGCTTGGTCACGTTTTGTATATCGAGCATGTCTGCTTCCCTCCCTGCGGCAAAGAGTATAGCAGACGCGCCCCCGCGGCGCAAGCCAAAGGCGCTGAATTATACGGATATTTTATCCAGCGCAGCTTTTGGGCGCTCCAACGCGCAGCCAGAGCGTCGATAAAGCCCGCAAACGCAAAAATCACTTCCGAAAGAAGAAAAGCGGAAGTGATTTTTGCTTCCTTGTCTTGTGGGCTTTCTCAACGCTCTGGCGGTCTGTTGCGTTTGTCAATAGACTGAGGCGGGGCTGCGAGCCCCGCCTCAGAGCGTTGACAAAGCCCCCAAACGCAAAAATCACTTCCGAAAGAAAACAAGCGGAAGTGATTTTTGCTTCCTGCGTCAGCTTCGCCTGCAAACCGCGGTCACTTACGTCCAAGTAAGCTCCCTTGTTTGCAAGCTCGCTTCCTTGGCTT
>DXVG01000087.1 GCA_019409045.1 Clostridiales bacterium
AAGAAGCGGAAGTGATTTTTGCTTCCTGCGTCAGCATCGCCTGCAAACTGCGGTCGCTTACGACCAAGTAAGCTCCCTTGCTTGCAGGCTCGCTTCCTTGCCTTGCGGGCTTTCTCAACGCCCTGGCAGTATGTTGACTTTGTCAACATACTGAACGCCCGCGGACGTTTGGCCGTCCGCGGGCATTTATCGCGCCTTCGCTATCCACACTGATTGCAGTAGCCCACGCCGGGCGATTCCTCGCTGCTGGAGGCGCCGTAGAAGTACTGGTGGAGCACTTCCTCGTCGTCGGCCATGCGCAGCGGATGTCCCGCCGGGATGTAGATCACGCCGCGCACAGTGGTGGAGGAGCAGGCGCTCGTCGCCAGCAGGCGGCTGCGTCGGCAGAACGTGAGCGCGCGGTGCATGTTGCAGTCCGTGTCCGGCTCGGTTCCGGCAAGATAGTAGTCGGTGTTGATGCCGTAGCCGTTGACGTCGTTCTGACAGGCCGACGTGGGCCGCATGCCCGAGACGCCGCAGCAGCTCGCCTGCACAAGCCCGACCGCCGCGGCGGATTTTGTGAGGATGGGCGTGTTGGTCGTGCATCTGGTCACGGAGTGCACGCGCTCCATCAGCGCCGCCCACAGCGGCGCGGCGTAGCGTCCGCCGGTGGCATTGCTCTCCAGCCGCGCGAATTCGTCCGAGCCGATCCAAACCGCGGCGGAATAGTATCCCGTCATGCCCGCGAAGGTGACGCAGCGGTTCTCCGAGTGCGTGCCCGTCTTGCCCGCGACCTCCATGCCGCGGAAGTTCGCGCTCGAGCCCGTGCCCACGCCGGAGACGACGCAGCCCTTGAGCACGTCCACCGTCATCCACGCGGTCGATTGCTTGAACACCTGCCTGCGGATCTGCACCTGCGATATGTCGATATAGATGGAGCCGTCGGAGTTCTCAATGCGCGTGAAGGCATAGGGCTCCAGGTACTCGCCCAGGTTGCCCAGCGTGCCGAAGCCCGCCGCCAGCTCGATCACCGACAGGCCGGAGCTGCCCAGCGCGAGGCCCGCGCCGTTGGCGTTGATGTGGTCGGGGTCCACGCCCAGGCGCAGCAGGTACGCCACGGAGTTTTCAATGCCCACATAGGTCATCAGCGCCTGCGCGGCCGCCGTGTTGTGCGAACGGTTCATGGCCGTGCGCATGGACTCCGAGCCGGTGAAGTCCCCGCCGCCGTAGTTGTTCGGGTAGCCCTCGCCGCCCTGCCAGTTCAGTATGGGGATGGGCAGGTTCAAAACGGGCGTGCCGGGGGAGTGCCCGAGGTCGAAGGCCGGGGCGTAGACCGACAGCGGCTTGATCGACGAGCCGACCGGCATGTTGTTCTGATAGGCGCGGTTGAACTGCAGCATCTGCACGGGCTCCTCGCGCCCGCCGACGATGGCGACCAGCTCTCCCGTGCGGTAATTGATCACCGCGGCCGCGGCCTGCGGCTGCACCACTGTCAGGTATTCTCCGCCGCCCAGCGAGGAGCGCGTGGTGCTGTCGTTGGAGTGCTGCATGTCCGGATAGTTGTCCCAGTTGGTGATCACGTCCTGCGCGGCCTGCTGCACTTCCGGGTCGAGCGAGGCGTACACGCGGTAGCCGCCGGTGCGCAGCTTGCGCTGCATGGCCGCGCGGTTGGTGGAGTTGTCCTCCAGATCGCCCTCTACGCGCAGCATCTTGGTCACCACGTCGTAGAGCGCGTATTCGACGTAGTAGGCGTGGTCGTACATGCCGCTGGAGGTGGAGCCGCTCTCCTCCAGCACGGTGAGCGTGTCGTTAAGCGCCTGCTGGTATTCCTCGTCGGTGATGTAGCCCTGCTCGTGCATGTTCCGAAGCACATAGTCGGTGCGCTCGTCGGTCACCTCGGGCGTGTTGCGGGTGTAGTAATTCCTGCGCGGGTTGTAGCTGGAGGGGTTGCGGATCATGCCCGCGATGGTCGCGCACTCGCGCAGCGTCAGCTCGCTCAAATCCTTGCCAAAGTAGTCCTGCGCGGCGATCTTCACGCCGTAGCTGGAGCCGCCCAGGTAGATGATGTTTATGTACTCCTCGAGGATCTCTTCCTTGGAGAGCGTGTCCTCCAGCTGCAGCGCGAGGTACGCCTCCTGCACCTTTCTGCGGAAGTTCTGGTCGCTGGTGAGCAGCGTGAGCTTGATCAGCTGGCAGGTGATTGTCGAGCCGCCCTGCGTGTTTCCGCGGAAGAACGTGGAGATGAACGCGCCGCCGATGCGCTTGATGTCCACGCCGTTGTGCTCCCAGAAGCGCGCGTCCTCGGTGGCGACGATGGCGTCGATCAGGTTTTGCGGCACCTCGTCCAGCGAGACGTATATGCGGTTTTCCGAGCCCTTGTACTCGGTGATGAGCTCGCCGTATTTGTCGTAGATAAACGAGGTCTGCGACTGGGAGTGCAGCGCCTCCAGGTCGAGCGCGGGGGAGGTGTCCACCCAGGCCTTGGCGACGCCCACGCCGAGCCCCAGCCCCGCCACGCCGATGAGCAGCACCACGAAGAACAGCATCTTCGCCGTGGTCATGGCTACGCAGAGTATGAAGTTGTTTTCCCTGTCCTTGGGACGGAAAAGTTTGTAATCTCCCATCTTGGCCTCCAGATCTATGGTCGTCCGGGCCGCATGGCCGCGGAGGAACGCCATGGGTATTATAGCACAAAAATGCGTTCTGCGCACCGTTTTTTCGTGTCAATTTCATGAACCTGACGGGCGCGGCGCGCGTAGTATGCGGCGGACACATCTTTTTGGACGAAAAAACGCGCGGGGTGGTTGCCGATGAGGCCAAGGCGATGGAAAAAAAGGCTGGCGGTCGCGCTGCTTTTGTGCGCGCTTGTCGCGGCGGCGACGGCCTTCGCGTTTTCCAACCTGAACCGCACGCTCATATCGCTCGCCGAGGCGCGCGCGGAGCAGCGCGCGCTCATGGAGATCAGCCTCGCGCTGGATGAGGTGATGCGCGAGTCGCTGGACTATGCCGACCTCGTGACCGTACACAGCGACGCGCAGGGGGAGGTGTGCATGCTCTCGGCGAACACGGTGCTGATGAACCGCATCGCCTCCGAGGCGGCGACGGCCGCGCAGCGCAACATAGACGCCCTGGCGCAGGAGGGCATCATGCTGCCGCTCGGCTCCGCGCTCGGCTCGGGCGTGTTCGCCGGCAAGGGCCCGCGTTTGCGGCTGGAGATCCTGCCGGTTGGCACGGTCAAGACGGCCTTCACCACGGAGTTTGAATCCGCCGGCATCAACCAGACGCGCCACAAGATCAGCCTGGAGGCCATGGCGTCCGTGCGCATCGTGCTGCCCTCGGGCGCGCGCACCGTGCGCGTGGAGGCATCCGCGCTGATGGCGGAGAGCATACTCGTCGGCGACGTGCCGCAGTCCTACATACAGGTGGCCGAGACGGGCGACGCGCTCAACTTCGCGCCGTGAGCGGACAGATTTGCGCCGCAAGCGGACAGATTTCCGTTGATTTTTCGTTGGGAATGTGTTATGATGAGAGAGGGGAGAGGAGGTATCGCGCGCGGAACGGCCCCCGCGCGCCGGGGCGCGGCTCCATGCCTGCCGCAGCGCCGATCATCCATGGGGCCGGAGAGCGGACCCGACCGCGGCCAGGCCGACGGCTCCGGGCCGAAGAACCGAACGACCGGAGGAAGGCGACAAATGGACGACAACCTGATGCTTCTCAACCAGTTCCAGATGGAGGGAGGCAGGGGTCGCGCGGACGCGGCCTTTGCCGAGGAATATCGCAATTACCAGCAGGTGCAGAATGTGTACATGGGCGCCATACGCGAGATACGCGCGCGGCTTGAGACGCTGGATACGGAATTTCAGTACCGCCACAAGCACAACCCCATCCACCACATACAGAGCCGCGTAAAGACGCTGCCGAGCATCATGAAAAAGCTCAGCGACATGGGCCAGCCCATGACCATGACCAGCGCCAAGAAGCATCTGCACGACATTGCAGGCGTGCGCGTGGTATGCTGCTATGTGGACGACATTTACAGGATCGCCGACCTGCTGCTCTCGCAGGACGATATTTCGCTCATCTTTGAGAAGGACTACATAAAGCAGCCCAAGCCCAACGGCTACCGCAGCCTGCACATCGTGGTGGATGTCCCGGTCTATCTCTCGCAGGGCAACGTATTTATACCCGTGGAGATACAGATACGCACCGTGGCGATGGACTTTTGGGCAACGCTGGAGCACGGCATCCGCTACAAGTCCTCCGACGAGGTGCCCGCGTTCATCGTGGACGAGCTGCGCAACTGCGCGGACGTGATCACCCGGACGGACGCGAAGATGCAGGAGATCTTCAAGGCGCTGCAACTGCTCAACGACAAGGAGGACGACTTCCGCTGGCACAGCGTCGAGGAATGACCGCGGACAGACAAAAGCAGAGCGCGCGCCGCCTCTGAGGCGCGAAGCGGCCCGCCGGGCGGGCAGAAAAAACTCCATGCGCGCAAGGCAAAGGCGCATGGAGTTTTTTTGCCTCGAGCGCTCAGGCGCCGCGGGCCTGAACGCCGTCCTGCCGCGCGTTTGCGAGCATCAGCTTGAGGCGGTTGACCTGATTTACGCGCGTGGCGCCCGCGTCGTAGTCGATGGCCACGATGTTGATGTCCGGGTGCCTGTCCTTGATGGGCTTCATCATGCCCTTGCCGCAGATGTGGTTGGGCAGGCAGCCAAACGGCTGCGTACACACGATGTTGTGAACCCCCTGCTCGTACAACTCCAGCATCTCCGCGGTCAAAAGCCAGCCTTCGCCCATCTTCACGCCCAGGCCGATCACGCCGCGCACGAGCGATACCGTGTGGTCAAACGGCGTGGGCGCCGAAAACGTGCCCTCCTCGCGCATGAGGCGGATGAGCATGTCCTGCTTTTTGCGAAGCAGGCGGTAGGCCAGGCCGTTGAAGTGCGACATCAGCCACCGCACGCCCAGGTGCGAGGGCCGCGTGACCGAGTACACGGAGTACATGCAAAAGTCCAGCAGGCCGGGCACCACAACCTCCGCGCCCTCGCCGAGCAGAAAGTCCTCCAGGCCGTTGTTGCCAAGCGGCGAGTACTTGACGTAGATCTCCCCGACCACGCCCACCCGCAGCTTCTTCTCCGGCCGCCGGGGGATGCGCGCAAAGTCCATCAGGATCATGGATATGTTCTGCTGCGCCCTGCGCTTATGCGGGCCGCGCATGCGCGTAAGCTCGTTTGCCAGCTGCACCGTCCAGCGTTCGCATAGCGCCTCGCTCTCGCCTGCGTGCAGCTCATAGGGCCGCACCTGATTGACCAGCGTCATCAGAAGGTCCGCGTAGATCACCGCGTAGAGCATGCGATAGATCATCGGTATGGTCAGTCGAAAGCCCGAGTGCTTCTCGATGCCCGCGAAGCTGAAGGAGATCACGGGCACATAGCCGTATCCGGCCTTCTTCAGCGCCTTGCGCAGCAGCGAGATGTAGTTGGAGGCGCGGCAGCCGCCGCCGGTCTGGAACAGCATCAGCGCCACGCGGTGCGGGTCGTACTTGCCGCTCTGTATGGCGTGTATGAACTGGCCGATCACCAGGATCGCCGGATAGCAGGTGTCGTTGTGCACATATCGCAGCCCCGTCTGACTGATCTCCGGCCCGGAGCTCGTCAGAAGCTCCATGTTGTAGCCGTACTGCTCGAAGATGCGGATGATGAGCCGGAAGTGCGTGGGCAGCATGTTCGGCACCAGCACCGTGTACCCGGCGGCCTTCATTTCGGCGGTAAAGGGCTGATAAGTCGTATCCTTTTGCATGCTATTTCAGCTCCAGCGCGCCAAGCAGACTGCGCAGGCGTATCTTCACCGCGCCCAGATTGGCGATCTCGTCGATTTTGATCTGCGTGTAGTACTTGCCCGCGCGCTCGAGTATGTCGCGCGACTCGTCGGTGGTGATGGCGTCCACGCCGCAGCCGAAGGACACAAGCTGCACAAACTCCACGTCCGGCTGCGTCGCGGCGAACGCGGCTGCGCGGTAGAGCCGCGCGTGGTAGGTCCACTGGTTGAGCACATGCACCTGCGGCGTGTCCGCGAGGTGATACACGCTGTCCTCGCTGACCACGACAAAGCCCAGGGAGGTTGCGAGCTGGTCGATGCCGTGCCCGATCTCCGCGTCGATGTGATAGGGCCTGCCCGCCAGCACCATCACGCGCCGCTTGTGCGCGCGCGCCCAGGCGAGCGCCTCCTCGCCGCGCGTGCGCACGCCGGCCATGTACGCCTCGTAATCGGCCATGCCCCTGCTTACCGCCGCGCGCATCTCGCGCGGGGAGATCGCGCCAAAGCGCGGCGAGAGCGCCTCGCGCAGCCTCTGCGCGAGGGAGCGCGCGTCGCAGATGTCCAGGTGCGGGTACAAAAAGTTCTGGTCGGTGAGCTGGGGCATGTTGCCGCGCAGCAGCTCCGAATAGTAGGCCACTACGGGGCAGTTGAAGTGGTTGTCCGAGCCGCCCTCGTCGAAGTTGTGCGTAAGGCAGGGGTAGAACACGGCGTCCACGCCCTTCTCCAGCAGCTGCACGATGTGCCCGTGCATGATCTTGGCCGGGTAGCAGGCCGTGTCCGAGGGGATGGTGAACTGTCCCGCCTCATAGGTGCCGCGGTCGGACATGCCCGAGAGCACGACCTCGAACCCCAGGGCGCGGAATATGCCGAACCACAGCGGCAAAAGCTCGTACATGCCCAGCGCCAGGGGCAGGCCGATGCGCCCGCGCTTTGCCTCGCCGCCCTCCATTTTCAGCAGCGTTTCGCGCTTGAATTTGTAGAGGTTGGGCAGTTCCTCTTCGCCTTTTTTGCCGCCCGCGCCGCGCTCGCAGCGGTTGCCGGAGATGAAGCGCCCGCCGTCGGCAAAGGTGTTGATCGTCAGTTTGCAGCGGTTCTCGCAGCCCTTGCACACCGCCGGACGCGAGGTGTGGGAAAACTTCGCCAATTCCTCCGGGGAGAGTATGCCGGACTTTTTCAGCCGCATGGCGCACAGCGCCGCGCCGTAAGCGCCCATCAGTCCGGCGATGTCCGGGCGGATGACGTCGCGCCCCAGTTCGCGCTCAAAGGCGCGCAGGATGGCGTCGTTGTGGAACGTGCCGCCCTGCACCACCACATAGCGCCCCAGTTCGTCGGCGGAACCGGCGCGGATGACCTTGTAGACGGCGTTTTTGACCACGCTGACGGAAAGCCCGGCGGAGATGTCCTCCACCGTGGCGCCGTCGCGCTGCGCCTGCTTGACCGAGGAATTCATAAACACCGTGCAGCGGCTGCCGAGGTTGACC
>DXVG01000088.1:0-5074 GCA_019409045.1 Clostridiales bacterium
GGCGATGCGCATCGACCAGATCCCCGACGACGCGGCCCACAGGCGCGTGTGCGGCATCGGCGAGCTCGACCGCGTGCTCGGCGGCGGCGTGGTGGACGGCTCCGTGGTGCTCGTCGGCGGCGACCCGGGCGTGGGCAAGTCCACGCTGTTGACGCAGGCGTGCGCAAACCTCGCGCGCGCGGGCGAAACGGTGCTCTACGTCTCCGGCGAGGAATCCGCGCGGCAGATCAAGCTGCGCGCGAACCGCCTGGGCGCGGCGGGGACGGGCATGTTCGTGCTCTCGGAGAACGACATGACCACCGTGGAGCGGCGCATGGAGGAGATTCGGCCGCAGGTGATGGTGGTCGATTCCATACAGACGATGTACCTTCCGGAGATCGCCTCCGCGCCGGGCAGCGTGTCGCAAGTGCGCGAGAGCGCCGCGCAGATCATCCGCCTTGCAAAGCTGTCGGACACCAGCGTGTTTCTGGTCGGGCATGTGACCAAGGAGGGCTCGCTGGCGGGCCCGCGCGTGCTCGAGCACATGGTGGACGCGGTGCTCTACTTCGAGGGCGACCGGCAGAATCACTACCGGCTGCTGCGCGCGGTGAAAAACCGCTTCGGCTCCGTCAACGAGCTGGGCATGTTCGAAATGACGGGCGAGGGCATGCGCGAGGTGGCAAACGCCAGCGAGGCGCTTTTGTCCGAGCGCGCGCACGACGCGAGCGGCTCGGTGGTCATGTGCGCGATGGAGGGGACGCGGCCGCTGCTCACGGACGTGCAGGCGCTCGTGGCGCGCGCGCCGTTCGGGACGCCGCGGCGCATGGCAAGCGGCGTGGACCAGGGGCGGCTGTCGCTGCTGTTGGCAGTGCTTGAAAAGCGCGCGGGGCTTCGGCTGTTCGACCAGGACGTGTACATAAACATCGCCGGGGGCATGACGCTGACCGAGCCCGCGGCGGACCTCGCGCTGTGCGCGGCCGTCGTGTCCTCCCTGCGCGCGCGGCCCATCGGCGGGGATTTCGCGGTGATGGGGGAGGTCGGGCTTGCGGGCGAGGTGCGCGCCGTGCCGCACGCCGAGCGCAGGATCAACGAGTGCATGCGCCTCGGTTTCCGAAACGTGGTATTGCCCAAGGCGAATCTGCGCGGCATGCGCGCGCCGGAGGGCATGCGCCTGCATCCCGCCGATACGGTGCTGGACGCCATCGCCGCGCTGGGCATGTTCGAGCGCGACCGCTGAAGGCCGCGTTTGCGCGCATGTTTGCGCATGATTTTCGCCGTCCGCGTCAAAGCTATGCGCGGAGGTGGAGGTTGCTATGCGCAAACGAATCGCTTTGCTCATCGCGCTGCTGCTCGTCGCGCCGACTATGACCGGCTGCATGCGCACCGACACGCAGGAGCCCATACAGACCGAGGCGGTCAAGCCGGAGCTGCCCGACGACCTGCGCATGGGCGAGGACGGCGTTCCCATACTGAAGGTGTACGACGTGGAGGAAGAGGCCATCTGCGAGATGGACCTTGAGACCTACGTCATGGGCGTGCTCGCCGGGGAGATGAAGAACGACTGGCCGCAGGAGGCGCTCATGGCGCAGGCCATACTTGCGCGCACATTCGTGCTCAAATTCGTGGAGACGAAGGACTCCGCCTACGACGGCGCGGACATCTCCACGGACGTGCGCGAGGCGCAGGCCTACAGCGAGGTCAACATCAACGAAAGCGTCCGCAAGGCCGTGGAGGACACGCGCGGGCAGGTGATGAGCTACGAGGGCGAACTTGTGCAGGCGTGGTTCCACGCGCACGCGGGCGGGAAGACGGAGCTTCCCAGCGTGGCGCTCGACTATCAGGGCGAGGACCCCGCCTATCTGGCGGTGACGGAATCGCCCGACTCCGAGGACGCGCCCGAGAGCGTTCAGGCGTGGACGGCCGTGTTTGACGGCGAGGCGTTCCGCGCCGCCTGCGCGGACGCGGGGCTTCAGGCGGGCCTTCCCGAGAGCGTCGAGATCGGTCAGACGGGCGAATCGGGCCGCGCAAAGACATTGCTCGTCAACGGCGAGGCCGTCAGCGCGCCCTCGCTGCGCATACAGCTTGGCGCGAATCAGATGAAGAGCACGCTGCTGGAGGATGTGCGCGTTCAGGACGGCAGCGTCGTCATGCGCGGCCGCGGCTTCGGGCACGGCGTGGGCATGTCGCAGTGGGGCGCATACGCCATGGCAAAGGACGGCGCGGACGCCGAGCAGATCGTCCGCCACTACTTTCAGGGCGTGGACATCGTGCAGTTGTGGTCGTAATGAGGCTGCACGCGCCCGCCGCGGACAGGGGCTCGCGGCGGGCGCTTTTTCTCTGCGCGTGCGGGGCCGTCCTTGCGGTCGCCGCGCAAATGTGCTATAATCGTCGCATGCGCCGGGCCGGCGGTTCGGCGCGAAACAATATCGTATGACGGAGGCGGCAATGCGCAAGGCATGCGTATTTCTGGGGATGCTTCTCTCGCTGTGCGTCGCGCTGTGCTCCTGCGCGCCGCTTGTGGACGTGCAGAGCGTGCAGACGCAGAGCGTGTACGCGACGTTTTTCCCGTACTACGCGCTGACGGAGCCCCTGCTCGACGGCGTGGACGGCGCGCGCCTGTCCTGCCTTGTGCAGCCGCAGGACGGATGCCCGCGCGCCTATTCGCTCTCGGACTGGGACGCGTTTCTTTTGCAGGGCGCGGACGTGGTGATCTCGGGCGGCCTGGGGCTGGAGAGCTTTGAAAGCACGCTGCAATCGCTCGGCGACGACGGCCCCGTCGTGGCGCTGACCAACTACAACTACATGGACATCTATCAGGGCGTATCCTCGGACGAGACCGCCGAGGACAGCCACTTCGACGGGTCGAACCCGCACCTGTACATGTGCGTGGAGGGCGCGAAGTACATCGCCGAGGGCGCCGCGCTCGCGCTCTGCGAGACGCTTTCGAGCCAGTCGCAGGCGATCATGGAGAATCTGGACGCGCTGCTTTCGAGGCTGGACGCGCTGGGCGAGCAGATGCAGGCCACCGCCGCGGAGGCCTCCGGCGGCCGCGTGATACTGCTCAACGAGGCGATGATCTACCTCGCGCGCGAGCTGGGGCTCGAGGTCGCGGGGCAGTACGAGCGCGAGGTGGGGGAGGCGTTCTACGAAAGCGACCGGGACGCGCTGCTGGAGGCGCTTGAGCCGATGGACGCGTCCGTGGTGCTGGTGGAACGACAGGCCCCCGCGGCGCTCAAGGAGCTTTTGCGCGCGGAGGGATACGAAGTGGCTCAGATCGACGTGATGACCACGCTGCGCGCGGACATGGGCGCGGAGGCGTACTTCTCGGCGCAGACCCAGAACGCGCAGGCGATCGCGGACGCCTTCGCACAGACGGAGGAACAGCATTGAAACAGGTGGAAATCTATACCGACGGCGCGTGCTCCGGAAACCCCGGGCCGGGCGGCTGGGCGGCGATACTGATCTACAGGGACAAGCGCGCGGAGCTCTCCGGCTACGAGGCGCGCACCACCAACAACCGCATGGAGCTGATGGCGGCGATCCGAGGCCTTAGCGCCCTCAAAGAGCCGTGCGATGTGCGGCTGTATTCCGACAGTACATATCTCGTCAACGCCTTTGAAAAGGGCTGGCTGGAGAACTGGCAGAGGCGCAACTGGCTGACGGCTGCCAAAAAGCCCGTGGAAAATCAGGACCTGTGGCGCGAGCTTTTGGAGCTTACGCGCACGCACAGCGTCACCTGGGTGAAGGTGCGCGGCCACGCGGACAACGCGGGCAACAACCGCTGCGACGAGCTTGCGCGCGCGCAGATCCGCCAGCACGCGCGGCCGGAGGAGGTTTAATCCTCCTCCTTGGAGGGTGCGTCCTCGCGCAGCTTTACCTTGCGCGCGGCCATGCGCCGCCGCTCGTCGGCCATGGCGGCGTAGTGCCGCCGGGTCGTGTTCACGTCCGAGTGCCCCAGAACGTCGGCCACGAGGTAGATGTCGCCCGTCTCCTGATACAGATTGGTGCCGAAGGTCGAGCGCAGTTTGTGCGGGCTCAAGTGCTTTTTCAGCGGCGCGGCAAGCGTCGCGTATTTTTTGACCATGACCTGCACCGCGCGCACGGAGATGCGCCTGTTTTGCAGCGAGAGAAACAGCGCGCCCTCGTGGCCCGGCAGCGCGGTCATCTGCTTGCGGACGCGCAGATAGTCCTTGAGCACCTTTGCGACCTCGTCGGGGAAGTAGAGCACCACCTGATTTCCGCCCTTGCGCGTCACCAGAAAGCCGCCCAGCTCAAAGTCCAGATCGTCTATGTCGATGCCGACAAGCTCGCTTACGCGTATGCCCGTCCCCAGAAACAGCGTGAGGATGGCCAGATCGCGCAGGCGCACATGGTCGTTGTAGCGCCTCTGGCGCTGGGACTGCTGCTCGCCGCTCTCCACCAAGTCCAGCAGACGCGCGACCTCGTCGGGCTCCAGGTGTATGATGGGCCTTTCGTGCCGCTTGGGCATGTCTACTAAAAGCGTTATATCTGTGTTAATTAACGAATTTTTAAACAAATAATGAAAGAAACTGCGCAGCGTCGCCAGCTTGCGCATCTTGCCAAGCTCCGCGTTGGTCACGACGGATTCGTCCTTGTAGTAGAGGGAGAGATAGTCAAGGTACATGCTCAGATCGCGCGCGGTCACGCTGTTCAGATCCGCGCACGTCCAGGCGTCCGGCGTCTTTTCCGCAAAGCGCGGAACTTCGGTTTGCAGATAGTGAAAAAACAGCTTCAGGTCGCGCGCGTAGGCAAAGCGCGTCAGCGGCTGCGTGGTCGGCTCGATGGCGCGCAGAAAATCCGCGCACACAGGGGGAAGATCGCGCAAAAGCTCGCGCGTGAGCAGCGTGATCTGCTGCGCGCGTTGCCGGGCGTACGAAAGCTCTTTGGTCATATATCCATCCATCCATTAATGTGGATTCTTTATTCGCAGGCGTTTGGGGAGCCATAAAACGGGTTTTCTCATAAAACCCAGCAAAACCCAGCTTTTGCGAAAGCGAAGCGCTAGATGCGACAGCATCTTTCGCAGGCGTTTGGGGAGCCATAAAACGGGTTTTCTCATAAAACCCAGCAAAAC
>DXVG01000088.1:5174-7228 GCA_019409045.1 Clostridiales bacterium
CCAGCTTTTGCGAAAGCGAAGCGCTAGATGCGACAGCATCTATTCGCAAAAGCTGTCTTTTGCGAATAGATATTTGGAGCAAGGCAACCCATTCCCCGCATCTACTCCTCCTCCTGCGGCGGCTCCTCCTGCGTTGCGTAGACCGCGTCGATCTCGATCTGCGCAAAGTCCGCGTCGCTGCGCCGCACGCAGCGCATGCAGTTGTCGCAGATTTTTTCCGGGTCCAGGTCGCAATAATTGCAGCGCCCGCACTCCGTACACAGCTTGTCATCCTCCAGAACGCAGTACTTCGGCATGGAAAACGCCTCCCACCCCCTATTATACCCCATGCGCCCGCCGCGCGCAAGTCCGGCGCATACGCGCCGCTTTGCGGCGTTCGTTTGACGGTTTTCGCCCTCGTTTTCAAATTTTCTTCATTTTTACACGAACGGATGTTTGCAATGTCCCTGCTGTGTGGTATAATCTATACATAGCATATCGGAGGAGGTGTTGGGGAACATGCGTTCATCCGAGCAAAATCAACAGAAAATACTGGATTTTATACGCAGCGAGATCGAGACCAAGGGATATCCCCCGTCCGTGCGGGAAATCTGCACGGCGGTCGGCCTGCGCTCCACTTCGTCTGTCCATATGCACCTGACACAGCTTGAAAAGCGCGGGCTGATCCGCCGCGACGCCACCAAGCCCCGCGCGCTGGAGCTGCTGGACAGCTCCCTCTCCCGCGGGCGCAGCGTGCCGCTGGTGGGTAAGGTCACGGCGGGGATGCCGATCCTCGCGGTGGAGAACATCGAGGACTACCTCATCGTGCCGCAGGACCTTGTGGGCCAGGAAAAGGATATGTACGCGCTGCGCGTGCAGGGCGAGAGCATGATCGACGCGGGCATACTCGACGGCGACATCGTGGTCGTGCGCAGCCAGGAGGACGCGGAGAACGGCGACATCGTGGTCGCGCTCATCGGCGAGGAGGCTACGCTCAAGCGCATCTACTACGAGGACGGCCATGTGCGCCTCCAGCCGGAGAACCGCACCATGCAACCGATCATCGTCGAGCGCGCCGACGTGCGCGGCAGGCTGGTCGCACTGGTGCGCAGGTTTTGACCGCTCCCCCTCCCCGTGCGATTCAAAAAGGCCTTCGGCGTCGCCCTCTCGGGGCGGCCGAAGGCTTTTTTTGCGCCCTGTGGAAAACAGCCGTCGCTCAAATGCGCAGCATGCCCCTTTGCAGCAGCGTCTCGATCGCGCCTTCGACGGCGGCGCGGCCGTGCGCATAGGTCAGCGAGCCCTGCAGGTATGCGATGTAGGGCGGCCGGATGGGCGCGTCGGCGCTCAGCTCGATGGACGCACCGGAGATGAACGTGCCCGCCGCCATGATGACCGGGTCCTGATAGCCGGGCATGTCCCACGGCTCGGGCAGCGCCTCCGCGTCCACGGGCGAGCACATCTGTATGGCCTGACAGAACGCGATCAGGCTCTGCGCCTCGCCAAAGCGTATGGCCTCGATGATGTCGTTGCGCGGCGCGTCCCACGCGGGATTGACCGCAAAGCCGAGCAGCTCAAACGCGCGCGCGGCCAGTATCGCGGACTTCACCGCCTGCGCCACGGTGTGCGGCGCGAGGAACAGCCCCTGATAAAACGGCTGATAGCTCCCGGCGTAGGAGCCGACCTCCGCGCCGATGCCCGGCGAGGTCAGCCGGCAGGCGACCTTTTCGACAAATGCGCGCCTTCCCGCGACATAGCCGCCGGTGGGCGCGAGCCCGCCGCCGGGGTTTTTGATGAGCGAACCGGCCAGCAGGTCCGCGTGCGGTTCGCGCGCGTCGGTGAACTCGCCGTAGCAGTTGTCCACCATCACGCACACGTCCGGACGCGCGCGGTGGATGGCCTCGATGGCCGCGTCGATCTGCGCCACCGAGAGTGACGGCCGCCAGTCGTACCCGCGCGAACGCTGGATCAGCACCAGCCGCACCTCCGGCGCGAGCTGCGAGAGCACGCCGTCTATGTCGATGCCGCCGTCCGGGAGAAGCTGCGTCTCCCGATAGCCGACGCCAAAGTCGCGCAGC
>DXVG01000089.1 GCA_019409045.1 Clostridiales bacterium
CCATGTAAGAAACCTTGTTTGCAGGCTCGCTTCCTTGGCTTGCGGGCTTTCTCAATGCCCTGGCAGTCTGTTGACGTTGCCAACATCCTGAGGGCGGCGCGGAGCATCCCAAAGCTCCGCGCCGCCCTTGGCAAGGCCGAATGCGGTGACGCCTGGATTCAAAGCCGCCCTTACAGGCACAGGCGGTAGATGCACTCTATGTCCTGCGTGTTCAGCGCGTAGAACTTGCCCACCGTGCCGTCGGGATTGGTGCGCTTCACCTTCTGCGCCATATAGGGGATGTCCTCCTCGCGCGCGCCCAGCTCGGCAAACGTGGTGGGCATGCCGATCTCGCGCAGCCACGCGACGTAGGCGGCGATGCCCGCGGCCGCGCTCTTTTCGGGGTGCTCGAAGTCCATCTGGCAGCCCCACACGCGCACGGCGAACTGCGCAAGGCGCATCGCCTTCTCCGGCTTTTGCAGCATGAAGCGCAGCCATGCCGGGAACACCACCGCCAGCCCCGCGCCGTGCGCGCAGTCGTACATGGCCGAAAGCTCGTGCTCGATCTGGTGGCTGGCAAAGTCCATCACGCGGCCCACGCTCACGGTGTCGTTGTGCGCGATGGTGCTGCCCCACATAAGCTGCGCGGCGGCGTCGTAGTCCTTCGGGTCGGCCACCATGATGCGCGCGGCGCGGATCACCGCCTGCATGGCGGCCTCGCACAGCCGGTCGGTCAGGTCGCAGTCCGGCTCATTGGTGAAGTAGCGCTCCATGATGTGCGCGAGTATGTCGGTCGCGCCGCAGGCGATCTGATAGGGCGGCAGCGTCATCGTAAGCTCCGGGTTCATCACCGCCAGGAGCGGCCGGTTCAGCTCCGTGCGCAGGCCGCGCTTTGTCTTGGTCGCCTCCTGCGTGATCACGCAGCTGTTGGACGATTCGCTGCCCGCCGCGGCCATGGTCAGCACCACGCCCTTGGGCAGCGACTTCTCCGGCGTGGCCTTGCCGCAGAAGAAGTCCCAGAAATCGCCGTCGTAGAGCGCGCCGTGCGCCATGGCCTTGGCCGAGTCGATGGCGGAGCCGCCGCCCACGGCCAGCACGAAATCCACCTTCTCGCGGCGGATGAGATCTATGCCCTCGTACACCTTGGTGTCGCGCGGGTTGGGCCGCGCGCCGCCCAGCGACACATGCGCAAGGCCCGCCGCGTCCAGGGAGGCCTCCACGCGCGCGATCAGGCCGGAGCGCACGGCCGAGCCGCCGCCGTAGTGGATCAGCACCTTCGTCGCGCCCAGCGCGCGGACGTGCTGGCCGACCTCGTTTTCCACGCCGCGCCCAAAGACGAAGCGCGTGGGCAGATAGTGCGTAAAGTTGATCATAAAATCATTCCTCCCCGAGCATATTCAGCACCGCCTCGCGCACGCCGCGCGCCAGCGCGCGGTGCCCCTCGGCGGTGAGATGTACGCCGTCCTCGTCGCTTGCGCGACACAGCCGCGCCGCGTCCAGAAAGCCGCAGCGCATCAGCCGCGTCACGCGCTCGTATTCCCCCGCGAGCTGCGCGCTCACCTCCATGCTGCTCCGGTCGAACGCGCCCCACATGCGCGTGTCGGCCACGCGCTCGCTGATCGGCGGCGGCGCGACGATCAAAACGCGCGACGGCTCCCCCCGCGCGTCCAATCCGTAGAGATGGCACAGCCGCACAAGGTGCGCAAGCGCCTGCGCAATGGCGCTGGCCGCCATGCCGAAGCGCTGCTTGGTGTCGTTCGTGCCGAGCATGACCACGATCATATCCAGTGGGTTGTGCGAAAGCAGGCAGGGCGGCAGGTACTGCATGCCGCTCTTGAACCCGCCCTCCACGGGGTCGTCAAAGGCGATCGTGCGGCCGCCGAAGCCCTCCTCCAGCACGCGGAAGCCCTCGCCCAGCAGCGACTGCAACACCATCGGCCAGCGCGCGTCCTCGCCGTAGCGCGGGCCGGTGGGGTTGGTGCCATGCGTGTTGGAATCGCCGAAGCAGAGTATGCGCGTCTTTTCCATGTCAATCCATCCATTCAGGCTTGAGATAGCGCCGTATCGCAAGTTGCGGCCACAGCGAGGGCATGGAGGACAGCGCCTCGGGAAGCCCCGCCTCAAACGCCACGGGCACGCCGCTTTTCTGGGAGACCTCCTGCGCGAACGCGCGCCCGGCGGACAGCTCGTCCGCGCCCGTCTCGTCCCCGAGGTTGGCGTTCACCGCCAGCCCCGTCACGCGCAGCCGCGCCCTGCGCTGCACGCTCTCCATCAGGTCGAGCACCTGCGAAACGCTCGATGTGCGCGGCCGGAAGGGGTTGATGACAAAGTACACATCCGCCGGGCACGCGGCAAAGCGCGCCTGATAGCGCCCCAGCGCCACGGCGCCGTCGTCGTCGCCGCCCACGTCGAACACGCAGTGCGCCTCGGTGGAAAAGGCCCGCTCCACCTCCGCAGGGAGCACCGGTATGTCCACCGAGGAGAGCGCGAACGCCGGGTGCACCACCTCTACGCCATGCGCAAGCAGCACGGGCTTGACCTCCGCGCTGCGAAAGAAGGGATTCACGATGTCCAAATCGATCAGCAGCGCGCGCTCCCGCCGCGCCAGCGCCAGCGCCATGTTGACGGCGATCTCCGTCTTGCCGCTGCCGTAATGGCCGACCACCACGCGCACGCGCCGCCCCGCGAACAGCCAGTCACTTGATGTCAAACAGGTCGTCCTCCGTCCTCTCCTCGCGCTTCCGGGGCGCCGGGCGCGCCTTTTTCGCCGGCTCCGCGCCGGGAAGGTCGCTCACGTTGAACACCGCGTCCTCGCGCACCTTGCGCGCGTGGGCGTGCGGCTCGATCTTAAACAGCTCGTCCTCAAATATATCCGGCGGGGGAGAGGGGGGAGCGGCTTTGCGCGCGGGCCTGCGGCGCGACACGCCCGATCCGGGGCGCACCGTCGTGCGCTTTGACCGGTCCCCTGCGCGGGCGCCCTCGCGGGGAACGATCGTGTTCGGCCTGCGCGCCGGGCGCATGCGCACCGTCTTGCCCTCCATGGCCTCGCGCTCCGGCGTGCGTGCGTCGATGGCGCGCGGGTCGTCGTCGAAAAAGCTCTTGTCGTCCACTACGATGCGCTTTTTGCGGAACCACACCCAGTAGGGCCGCCAGCGGATCAGCCAGACGATAAAGTCCATCGCCACGCCGGCGATCAGCAGTATGATCAAAAGCTGTAGCCAGTGGCCCGACAGCCACTCCAGCGGCGATACGCCGCCGCTCCCGGCGAGGTCAAACAGCCGGAGCACCCAGTTGGCAAACCCCTTGAGCCAGCCGAGCATGGCGTTGACCACCGAGTCAGCAAAGCTGGTATTGGTCATGCTCTCCTCCGTAGGTTATCCGTTCGTATCGGACGATCCGTCCAGCCGCAGCGACACGCTTTCCGGTTCGAGGGAGAACGTGAGGTTGGGATAGAGCTCCTCGTCCACGGTGATGGGCAGCGTGTACTCGCCCTCCGACAGACCGCTCAGGTCCACCGTCGCCTCCACGCCGCTTTCCACCACGGCCTCCACCTGGCTGGCGGGTCCGCTCACCAGCGCGCGGAAGTCGTCGTCTGTAAAGGTGCAGGTCAGGTCGCTCGGATAGTTGATGAACGTGAGGTTCACGTCCGCCCACGAGCTCTGCGTGACCTCGGCGATGTTCACCGTGACGTAGACCTGCTCCGGGGATACGTTCTTAAAGTCCGTCAGGCTGGATATGCGCGCTCGCACGGAGAAGCTCTGCTTGGCGCCGGTGACGTCCACCGACTGCACCAGCAGCTCCGTCAGCCCCTCCAGCACCTCCGCGTCCGCGGCCACGGTGACGGTCTCGGGCTGTATGATCACATCGGTCACCTCGTAGCCCTCGGCGGGCTCGCCCTGCACCACGTCCGCGATCTCGTTGGACACCGGCAGCTCCTTGGTGGGGTACACGTCTATGCCCACCGTGACCGAGCTGGAGGAGCTGCTCAGAAGCGTCTGATCCACTTCATTGCCGCTGTAGTCCTGCAATACAAAGCGCGCGGCGGTGATGTAGGAGGCGTCGCGGTCGGTCACGTCCACATACACATACGCCGAGGCGATGTCGCGCACAACGCTCGAAGGCCCGCTGATCACCAGCTCGCTCGGGTTCAGGCGGCTTATGTTGTACCACATGTCCTCGCCCTTCTCGCCGGATACGGCAGCGTTGACCGGCACGGAGCGGGAGTCGTAGGTCTCAAACTCGAGCGTCACGCTCTCGGGCACGATGCTCACCACCCGGCCGTAGGAGGTCGTCGCCCGCAGGGCCACCTCCTGCGCGCCCGCGGAGCGCACGCTGGACAGATCCACCGTCACCTGCACGTTCTCCGCGCTTGCCAGCGCGTAGCTGGACTGCGGCACCTCCAGGCGCACCGATATGTTCTCAAGCTGCGCTGCCGGGTCGCCCGAGAGCGCGAGGCGGTTGCTGTTGAGCGTGGATTCGTTGGTCAGGTAGGCCGTCAGGCCGTTTATGTCCTTGCTGCGTGTGATGCTGGGGTTGGAGGCCACCACATAGCTCCACAACAGCACCGCCAGCAGCAGCGAGAGCAGCTTCAGCTTCAGGTTGTGCGAAAGCGACACCCACAGCGCCCGGAACAGCCGCTTGAAAAACGCCAGGAGCTTATTCTTCATGGCCGTCCTCCTTCTGCCGCTTGCCCAGCGCGCCAATCAGGGAGGAGTGCGTGGACAGCCAGGTCGGCGCAAGGTCGTCGGGCATGAACAGCTCGGTCAAAAGTATGCCCAGAGACTTTGTATCCAGATAGCGCGTCAGCTTCCCGTCGCGCGCCATGGAGATGATGCCCGTCTCCTCGGATACGATCAGGCTCACCGCGTCGGTGGACTCCGTGATGCCGATCGCCGCGCGATGGCGCGTGCCCAGCTCGCGCGAGAGCGAGTGGTCGTCGGTGAGCTGCAATATGCACGCCGCCGCCACGATGCGCTCGCCGCGTATGATCACCGCGCCGTCGTGCAGGGGCGTGTTGGGCTCGAATATGTTCTCGATCAGCGGCGCGGAGATCTCCGCGTCGATCACCGTGCCCGAGTCGATCACGTCGGCAAGCCCCGTGTGCCGCTCGAACACGATCAGCGCGCCGATGCGCTTGCGGGACATGTCGTTGAGCGCGCGCACGATCTCCTGCACCAGATTGTCCACGTCCCGAAGCCGCTGCTTGCGCGCGGAGGTGAACATGTGCCTGGACCACTTCGAGCGCCCGATCTGCTCCAGCCCGCGCCGCAGCTCCGGCTGGAACATGATCACCAGCACGATCACCCCCATGCTGATCACCTGCTGCAAAAGCCAGCTCAGCGCGTTGAGCTGCAATACATCCGACAGCCACGCGAACAGAAGCACGATCGCAATGCCCTTGAACACGGCGCTCGCGCGCGTATGCACCAGAAGCCGTATGATGTAATAGATCAGGACCGTCATCACCGCCACGTCGAACACGTTGCGCCAGTCCGGCTGCAAAAAGAGGTTGGCAAACAGCGCGCCTACATCGCGCAGAAAAGAACCGATTTGCGCCATAGGCGCACCTCCCTCGTGCAGCGACGCGCGGCGCGGCGGCCTCGCCGCCTGCCAACGCCATGATCCCCTATCATTATAATACAAAACCGGAGCAAAGCAAAAGCATTTTTCGCAAAAGTCCAGTTTTTTTCGCAATGAAAGGAGCCTGCGAAGCGCATCGCAGAAAACCTCGCCTTGCACTTTGACGCCTGAAATGGTATAATCGTTCCATGAGATGGCGGTGCGCCGCCGGGAGGGCACAGATGCAGCATCACTTTTACGCCTACATGGCGCGGATGAAGCTCATTCGCCGCTGGGGGCTTCGGCACAACACGCGCGAGGAGAACGATCAGGAGCACTCCCTGCAGGTGACCATGATCGCCCACGCGCTTGCGATGTACAAAAACGGCCGCTACGGCGGCAGCGTGGACATGCAAAAGGTGCTGCTCTACGCGATCTACCACGAGGCGGCCGAGGTCATCACGGGCGACCTCGCCTCGCCGATCAAGTACTTCAACCCCGGCATACGCGACGCCTACCGGCAGATCGAGCACATGGCCTCGCAAAAGCTGATGGAATACCTGCCCGACGATTTCCGGCCGGAGTTTGAGCAGCTGCTCTTTCCGGACGAGCAGAGCTACGAGTGGCGCATCGTCAAGGCGGCCGACCGCATCAGCGCCTACGTCAAGTGCCTGGAGGAGTATGCCTTCGGAAACCGCGAGTTCCTCACCGCGCAGGAGAGCATACGCGCCTCCATCTCCCAGATGAACATGCCCGAGGCCGAGGATTTTATGCGGGAATTCGCGCCGAGCTTCATGCTTCCGCTCGACGCTTTGAATTGACAAGGAGGAAGATAGCATGTATCGCAAACTGAAGGAGCGCGTCTACGAGGCCAACATGGAACTGTTCCATCGCAACCTGATCGTCTACACCTGGGGCAACGTCTCCGAGGTCGATCGCGACAAGGGCGTCATGGCCATCAAGCCCAGCGGCGTTCCCTACGAGGAGCTCAAGCCTGAGATGATCGTCGTGCAGTCGCTGGAGACGGGCGAGGTCGTCGCGGGCGACTACCGTCCCTCGTCGGATGCGCCTACCCACCTTGCCATCTACCGCGCGTTCCCGGAGGTGGGCGGCATGGTTCACACCCACTCCACCTGCGCGACCGCCTGGGCGCAGGCGGGGCTGTCCATCCCCTGCATGGGCACCACGCATGCCGACTACTTCCACGGCGACATACCCGTCACCCGCTTCCTGACCCCCGAGGAGACCGAGGAGGCCTACGAGGCCAACACCGGCAAGGTCATCATCGAGGCCTTTGCGGGCAAGAACCCCATCCACACCCCCGGCGTGCTGGCCAACGGCCACGGCCCCTTCACCTGGGGCAAGGACGGCGCGGAGGCCGTGCACAACGCCGTGGTGCTCGAGGAGCTGTCCAAGATGGCGCTGATGGCGCGCTCCCTCAACCCTAGCCTCGGCGAGCTGCCCAAGCACATCAGCGACAAGCACTTCCTGCGCAAGCACGGCCCCAACGCCTACTACGGCCAGAAGAAGTGAGCGCCGCGCCCATTGCGCAGATTGCTTTATAAAAACGCACGCAAATTGGCTGTGTCGGGAACCTGCTGAAAAAGCCGGTTCCCGTTTTTGCGCGCACGGCAAAGCCTCACAACCGCGCGGAAAACATTTTTGGCGATT
>DXVG01000009.1 GCA_019409045.1 Clostridiales bacterium
AGCTCCACGATCTCGCCCGCGCGCCCGGGCAGGAGCGAGCGTATCCACCGCCGCAGATGCGCCGCCGCGCACGGCGATCTCCCGCCCGTGGATATGCTGATGGTCAGATCGCCCTCGCAAATCAGCGCGGGAAAGCAGAACGTGCTCAGCTGCGGCGCGTCCACGACGTTCACCGGCACGCCCCTGCGCGCGCACAGCCGCGCCACTTCCTCCGCCTGCGAAAGCGGCAGATCGCCCACCACGGCGAGCGCCGCGTCCTGTGGAAATCCCGCCTCCGCAAATCGGGGCAGCGCGACCACGCGCGCGCCGAAGGGCTTGAGCGCCTCGGCCTTCGCACGCGTCTGCTCGCCCTCGCCCACCAGCGCGACGGTCTTGCCCCGCAAGTCCACGCACATCGGAAAGTACGCCATTTCACTTCTCCTCGCAGTAGTACTGCCAGCCGCCGCCCGTATGCACGCGGCCGACGCGCACGCCGAACACGGCCTCGAGCATGCCCGAGGCGTAGACCTCCTCGGGCGTGCCCTGCATCTGCACGCAGCCCTCGCGCATCAGCGCGATGCCGTCCGCCGTGCGCATCGCCTGCGCGATGTCGTGCACGATCATGAGCACGGTCTTTCCCCGCTGCGCCAGCGCCCGGGCCTGGCGCATCAGTTGAAGCTGGTGGCCGACGTCTAAAAAGGTGGTCGGCTCGTCCAGCAAAATCACGGGCGTGTCCTGCGCAAGCGCCATGGCGATGTACGCCTTTTGCCGCTGGCCGCCGGAGAGCTGCCGAAGCGGCGTCTCCGCGAGCGCGCAGATGTCCATCTCCTCCATGGCCGCCTGCGCGGCGGCATGGTCCTCCGGCCGATACCTGCGGGGGTAGCGCAGGTACGCAAACCGCCCGTGCAGCACCAGCCGCTCCACGGTGATCTCCGGGATATGGCGGCTCTGGGCGAGATAGGCCATCCGCTGCGCGATCTGCCTGCGCGGCAGCGCCAGCACGTCCTCCCCGCCCAGCAGCACGCGGCCGCCCGACGCGGGCAGCACGCCGCATATGGCCTTGAGAAGCGTGGTCTTTCCGCAGCCGTTCGGCCCGAGCAGCGCGGTGATCTTGCCCTCGGGCACGCGGATGCTCGCATAGCGCACCACCGCCCTGCCGGCATAGCCCGCGCACAGGCCCGTGACCTCAAGCATCCCTGTGCCCTCCTCTCTGCCTGAGCAGCAATACCAGAAAGAAGGGCCCGCCCAGCACGGCCATGATGATGCCCACCGGCACTTCGTAGGGCGCAAACAGCATGCGCGCCGCCAGGTCGCACAGCGTGACAAACCCCGCGCCCCCGAGCATGCACAGCGGCATCAGGTAACGGCTCTGGCCGCCCGCGAAGCTGCGCGCCATGTGCGGGACCAGCAGCCCCACAAAGCCCAGCAGCCCCGCGAAGCTGACCGCGGAGCCGGCCAGCAGCGCCGCCAGCAGCACGAACACCGCGCGCAGCCGCCGCACCGACATGCCCAGGCTCGCCGCGGTCTCGTCGCCCAGCGCCAGCACGTCCAGTTCATTGGACAGCGTCAGCGCCACCGCCAGCGCCAATACGATCAGCGTCCCGGCGGGCAGGAGCCGCGCCGTGGTCACCGCCGAAAAATCGCCCACGCGAAACTCGTTTCCGAGCATGGCCGCGTCCGGTGAGAGCAGCGCCACGCCGTCGCGCAGCGCATTGAGCACGCTGTTGAGCGCCACGCCGGAGAGGATCACCGTGGTGCGGGACGCGCCGGTCAGGTGCGCCAGCGCGACCACCAGCGCCGCCGAGAGCAGCGCGCCGCCAAAGGACGCTGCGGCCACCGCCCAGCCCGAGAGCGCGCCCAGCGCGCAGCAGAGCGTGACCGCCAGCCCCGCGCCCGCATTGACGCCGACGATGCTCGGCGAGGCCAGCTTATTGCCCAGAACGCTTTGCAGTATGCAGCCCGCGCACGACAGCGCCGCGCCGGCCAGTATGCTCGCGCAGGCGCGCGGGAGCCGCGAGTACCAGAGTATGTAGCCCGCCGTGTCCTCCGGGCCGGAGAGGAGCGCGCGCCAAAGCTGCGCGAGGGACAAATTCGCCGCGCCCATGCACAGGCTCAGCACGAACCCCGCCACGCACATCGCCGCCGCCAGCGCAAAGGCCCACGCCCGCCGCCTAGCCATTTTCCAGAATCTCCTCCAGCATCTGATACGCCTCGCCCCAGCGGTGGTTGGGCTTTAAGTTGAAAAGCGTCTTCTCCATGAAGTACACGCGGCCGTTTTGCACCGCCGTGAGCTTGCTCCACGCGGGGTTGTCCGTGAGAAACTGGCGCACATATTCGCGCATGCCCTCCTCGTCCGCGCCGCGCTGGACGAAGAATATGTAGTCCGGGTCGGCGAGCAGTATGTGCTCCACGCTCAGGTTTTCCAGGAGCGCGTCGTCCGCGTCGGCGATGTTTACGCAGCCGAGGTTTGCGAGCATGGCGCCCAGCACATTGCCCTCGCTGCGCTTGGCGCGGACGGTGGAGGCCGAGGCGGTCATGCACAGCACCGTGGGCGCGCCCTCCCGCGCGACGCGCTCCCGGCTGCTTTCAAGCACCGCTTCGATCTCTGCCTGCACCTGCAGGCCGTTTTGCTCGTACAAATCCGCGCGGCCGGTGATGTCCGTGCAGACCTTGAGGAGCCGCAGGTAGTCGTCAAAGTCGTCGATGTCGAAGTAGGCAAGCGGTATGCCGGTGGCCTCGAGCGTGTCCAGCCAGTCCAGGTTCTGGCGTGTGTTGACGCTGGCGAGTATGAAGTCCGGCTCGGCGGCGAGCAGCAGCTCCAGGCTCAGGCTCTTGGTGTTTCCAAGGTTTACGGTGTCCTCCGGCATCTCCAGCTGCAAGTCCTCCCACGCGTCATCCGCGGTGGCGATCACCTGCCCGCCCGCGAGCTGCCACACCTGCGCAAAGCTGCCCAGCAGCACGGCCACGCGCTGGGGCGAGCGCACCGTCACCGTGCGGCCCAGATCGTCGGTGAATGTGACGGCGCCCTCCGCGCCGGCCGCGGGCACGATGAGCAGCATGGCCAAGAGCAATACAAGCGTCCGCATGATCCTTTGCATAATCGTCCTCCAGCGTTTTTTCGTTTCATCCGCGCCCCGCGCGAGGCAAAAGTGCGCCTCCCTCTCGGGCGCTCTCCCGAGGGGGAGGCGTTTGCAGGCCGCTGCGCGCAGTCCGGCAGCCTCCGTTCAGGGGTGTACGCGCGGCGCGCGTCAGCAGGTGGCCCCGCCGGTGACCTTCTTTTCAAGCACGGCCTTGCGGTCGATCTCGCCCTCCAGCAGCTTCTGGTTGACGTATTCAAAGCCCAGGCGGCTCACCGTGTCGGCGAAGCGCTCGCCCGACGCGCCCTCGTCGCGGAAGAGCAGTATCGCCCGCTCCACCACGTCCATCACTTCCTCCTGCGTGGCGAACGTGCGCGTCAGCGGCATGCCGTGGGCGACCTTCTTGCCCCAGCGGCCGCCGATGACGACCTTGAAGCCGTCCCGGTGCTCGTCCAGCGCGCCGAAGGGACACTTGCCCACGCACCTGCCGCAGTTGTTGCAGGCGGCGGGGTCGATGCGTATCTTGCCGTCCTCGACGTGCGCGACCTTGATCGGGCAGACGTTTTCCACCTGACAGACCTTGCAGCCGCGGCACTTGGCCAGGTCCTGCATGGGCGTTTTCTGGCCGATGACGCCCAGATCGTTCAAATCCGGCTTGACGCAGTTGTTGGGGCAGCCGCCGACGGCGATCTTGAACTTGTGCGGCAGCGTGACGCCGTGGTAGCCGACGTAGAACCGCTCGTGCAGCGCTTCGGACAGGCCGAATGTGTCGCACAGGCCGTACTGGCAGGTCGTGCCCTTGCAGGAGACCACGGGGCGCACCAGAGAGCCCGTGCCGCCCGTGGCCAGGCCGCGCTGCGACAGAAAGTCGATCAGCGGCTGTATGTCGGCGTGGCGCACGCCCTGGATTTCCAGCGTCAGGCGCGTGGTCATGGTCACCTCGCCGGAGCCGAACCGCTCCGCGGCCTCGGCCACGGCGCGCTGCTCCTGCGATGTGATCTTGCCGTTGCGCGTGATCACGCGCACGTTGAACACGTCCGGATACCGCTTGTCCTGCAAGCAGCCCAGCGCCTTGACGCGCCGGATCTCCTCCGGGGGCAGCGCGCCGCCCGCCGTGCGCACGCGCACCTGGTTGACCGTCAGGCCGCCCTCCAGCGCCCGCGTGTTCGTGTAGCCGTAGGCCTTCAGGCGGTTTTGCAGGAAGTAGCCGCGCTTGCCCTTGGCGCACACGAGCAGCAGCAGCTCGTCCTTGCGCAGGCCCTCGATGGGGCCGTTCACGCCGGCTAAGTCCACCCACAGCGCGCCGGGGATCGCGGGGGCGGGGCTTACGTCGATGACGCGGTAGCCGTCGGCCTTGCCCGCGGCGTACTCGGCGGGCGTGAAGCTCTCGTACTCGCCGCTGAGCTTGTTTTCCAGTATGTAGCAGGCCTGCACGAAGGGATGGATGGCCGTGGAGAACGGCGGCGCGTAGGCAAAGTCCAGCGTGTCGAAGTCCTCCAGCTTCGCGCCCAGGGACACGCCCAGCACGGCGATGTCCACCAGCTTGTCCACCGCGCCCGCGCCCAGCGCCTGTATGCCCAGAAGCGCGTGCGTCTTGCGGTCGGCCACGAGCTTGATGACAAAGGACGCGGCGCCGGGGTAGTAGTGCGCCTTGTCGTCGGTGACGCAGGTGACGCTGATGGCGTCGTAGCACGCCTGCAGGGCCTGCTGCTCGGTAAGGCCTGTGCGGCCCGCGTTCAAGTCGTCCGCCAGCTTGACCACGCCCGTGCCCAGGCAGCCGCCGTAGGCGGCCTGCGCGCCTTTTGCGATGTTGCGCGCGAGCAGGCGGCCGGTGATGTTGGCGGTGGAGCCCATGGCGGACCACTGGGGCTGGCCGGTGAGCCGGTTGCGCACGCGGGCGCAGTCGCCCGCCGCGTACACGTCCGGAAGGTTCGTTCTGTGCATGTCGTCCACGACGATCAGGCCCCTGTCCATCTCCAGCCCGGAGCCCTGCAAAAACGCCGTGGCGGGGCGTATGCCGATGGCCAGCGCCACCACGTCGCCCTCGAAGCTGCCGAGGCTTGTGCGTATGCCCGTGGCCCGCGCCGCGCCCTCGACCGCCTCCAGCGCCGCGCCCGTGACCACGCGCACGCCCTTTGCCTGCAATTTGCGGCGGATGTAGTCCGCCATTTCCGGGTCGAACAGGTTGGGAAGGAGCTGCGCTGCCATGTCCGCCACGGTGACGCGCAGGCCGCGTGCAAGCAGGTTTTCCGCGATCTCCAGCCCGATAAAGCCGCCGCCGACCACCACGGCGCTGCGGCAGTTGTTTTCCTCCACATAGGCGCGAAGCCCGATGGCGTCCTCGGGCGTGCGCATGGTGAACACGCCGGGAAGGCCCACGCCGGGCACGTCCGGCACGAAGGGCGCAGCGCCGGTGGCGATGACCAGCTTGTCGTAGGAGACGGCGCTTCCGTCGGCAAAGCGCACGATCTTTGCCGCGGCGTCGACGCCGGTGGCCTCCATGCGCGTTTTGACCTCCGCGCCGGTCAGGCCGGCGTACTTCGCGGGCGTGTTGACGATCAGCGCCTCGCGCGAGGCGATGCCGCCGCCCACATAGTAGGGAAGCCCGCAGCCCGCGTAGGAGATGTCCTCGCCCTTTGTGTACACGCATACGCGCGCAGAGCGGTCGAGCCGCTTGAGTTTTGCCGCAACCTTGGTACCCGCGGCCACGCCGCCGATGACCACTACATTCATGCTATCGCTCCTCACATCCGTTTTCCACGCTTGATTATATACCCGAAACGTGATAAAATCAACTTAATAATTATGATTGAATGATTCGAATAACTTATCATGGAGGGCCTATGCTGGATCACAGGATCGACACGTTTCTCACGCTGTGCGATTGCATGAACTACCGGCGGACGGCAGAGATTTTGCACATCTCGCAGCCCGCGGTGACGCAGCAGATACACCATCTGGAGGGCGAGTACGGCTGCAAGCTGTTTGCCTACGAAAACCGCCGCCTGCAAAAGACGGACGCGGCGCTGCTGCTGGAGACGTATGCGCGCGCGGCCCGGCAGCGCGACCGGGAGGTGCGTAAAAAGCTGACGGGCGAGCAGATCAACCGCCTGCGCATCGGCGCGACCAAGACCATCGGCGACTACGCCCTGCAGGACCACATTTTTCACTACCTCGCCCACCGGGAGAACGCGCTGACGCTGATCGTGGACAACACAGAGCACCTGCTCGCCGCACTGAGCGCCAACGAGCTGGACTTTGCGGTGGTGGAGGGCTTTTTTGACAAGGAGCGGTTCGACAGCGTGCGCATGCGCAGGGAGCCGTTTGTGGGCATTTGCAGGCGCGACCATCCCTTCGCGGGGCGCGAGGTGTCCATCGGCGAGCTGCTGGAGGAGACGATCATCCACCGCGAGGACGGCTCCGGCACGCGCGCCATACTGGAGCAGGAGCTCACCGGCTACAACGAATCCCTGCACAGGTTCCGGCGGCACATCTGCATATCCAGCTTCAAGCTGATTTTGGAGCTTGTAAAGCGCGGGTGCGGCATCTCCTTTGTGTACGAAATCCTGGCCGATTCGGACGGGGAGCTTGCAAAGTTCACGCTGCAGGGCGAGCGCGTCGTGCGGGAGTTCAACATCGTATCGCTCAAGGGCGCGGACGTGCGCGAAAAGCTGCGGCTGTTCTTTGGCGAGGTCCCCGTGGCGTGAGGCCAAAGAGAAGCGCCTCCCGAACGCGCAGTCCGGAAGGCGCTTCAGTATGTTGACAAAGTCAACAGACTGGCAGGGTGCCTGTTACAGCCTGAAGATCTCCATGCGGTAGTTGGTCATACTGTCCGCGCCGGTCTTGCCCACGCGCACGCTGTCCTCCACGCGGAAGCCGCGCTGTGTGGCGTTGTTGCCCATGAACACGTCCACGCAGAAGGTCATGTTCTCGCGCAGTTTGTAGTCCGCGGTGGTCTCGATCCACGGCGGCTCGCCCTCCATCAGGCCGGTGGCGTGGCAGGGGCCGTAGAGCAGCCATTCGCGGTGGCCGTGCGCCTGCATAAACTCGATGTACTTCCGGGCGATGTCGCCCGCGTGGTTGCCCTCGCGCAGCTCGCCGTAGATCATATCGTGGGCGGCGTAGCCCACCTTCACGGCCTCCAGCAGGTACTTCTCCGGCTCGCCGAAGAACACGGGACGGCCGATGGAGGAGGCGTAGCCCTCGTAGCGCGCGCCGATCTGGAGCATGACGAAGTCGTTTTTCTCGATGACCTTGTGCCGCGCGCGGGAGATGGCCTGGTTGCCGCCCGCGCCCGCGAGCATCCACATGGGATAGGCCTCGTTTTCCGCGCCCGCCTCGTACATGGCGGCGGAGGCGAGGCCGCGCACCTGCAGCTCGGTCATGCCCGGGCGGATGTGCTCGAGCGTATAGTCGAAGGCCTTGGCGGTGAGCATGCCCGCGTAGCGCAGGCAGGCGAGCTCGTTTTCGCTCTTGACCATGCGCAGCTCCATCATCAGCTCGTCGCCGCGGACGATCTCGATATCACCGTACTTGGCAAGCGCGCCCGCCAGCTCCTGATAGGTGATGTGCGGGATCAGGTTGTAGCCCGCGATGGCAAAGCGCTTGCAGCCGGTGCTTCCCACCAGCCCGTCGAGCACGTCCGCCACGGTCTCCAGCTTTTCGCCGGGGTACTCCGGGTTGGAGGACTCGCGGAACGCCGCCAGGCGGCGGATGTCGCGGATGCGGGAGCGGTCGGAGGCGTAGGTCATGCTCTCCGGGCCGATGAGCAGCACCGGGTCGCCCTGCTGGGCCACCAGCACGCCGCAGCTTTCAAAGGACGGCCAGTAGTCGCACAGGTAGCGCGCGAACTGCGGCTCCGCCTCGTTGCCGAAGGCGAGCAGCGCGTCTATGTTCTGTTGCTTCATCAGCGCCTGCACGTTTTTGGCGCGCTGCGCAAATTCGGAGTCCGGGATATGCGGTCTGTTCATACAACCTCCATTATTTTACATCGTAATCCAGCCAGCGCGCCGGATTGTGGATCATAATTTGTTCTATTGCGCTCTCCTGCACGCCCGCCTCGCGCATGGCGGGCAGTATGTGGGCGATGACGTGATCGTAGCCCCAGCCGCCGTAGGCGTGCAGAAGGGATTTGAGGCAGATGTCGCAGGAGAACAGCATCTGCTTTTCGTAGCCGCGTTCGATCATCTTGCAGATCAGCTCCACGCGCTCGCGGTCGGTGACGAAGGGGCCGTTGCCGGGGCGCACATCCCAGGGGTCGGTGGCCATTTCCTTGCCGAAGTTGTCAAACTCGATGTACACGCCCTGATCGAGCAGGCCGAAGATGTAGTCCTCGCGATTTTCCACATCCGAGTGGCAGATCACGACCTTGGCGGGGTCGATGCCGTGCTCCCGGACGATCTCCATGGCGTTCAGGCCCTGCGTGCTCCACGGGTTGATGTGGATAGACAGGGGCGCGCCGGTGCGCCGCTGCGCGCGGCAGGCGGCGATGAGCGATTTTTTCTCAAAGGGGTACATGACGTGGCTTACGCCGATCTCGCCGATGATGCCCGCGCGAATGCCCGTGTGGCCGATGCCGACCTCCAGGTCGCGGACGATCTCCTCCTCCATCTGCTCTATGGTGAGCGCGCGGCTTTCCGGGGTCTGCGCGCCATCCACATAGTAGCCGGAGCCGGTGATGACATGCAAACCCGTGATGCAGGATACCTCGCGCAGCAGCTCGGGGTCGCGGCCCAGCCCGTGGTTGGAGGCGTCCACGACCGTCTTGCCGCCCGCAAAGCGGAAGTAGTTGATCTCGTCGATCTGCGTCTGTTTGTCCATCATCTGCACGTTGTCAAGCACGGCGAACGGATTGCGCTTGAGCACCCCGAGCTTTTCGATGGTCACCGGACCATGGGCGACCAGCTTGGCGCTGATCTCCTCCGGCTCTTGGAAAAAGACGCTCATATCAATAAAAATGTGCTCGTGCGGCGTCACAACGCCCAGTTCGGACGCCTCCACCTTCCCCAGAACAGTCATAACAGACATGATAAATATCTCCTTACAGGCGCAAATCCCGCAGCGCGCATGCCTGCGGTCAATCGGCGGCTTCCAGCGAATCTCGCGTTTTTGCGGGGGCGGGGAAGGCGCGCAGACGCCCTCCCCGCGCGTGGATTAGTAGTTGTAGTCCTCGACGTTCTCCGGGCCAAAGGTCAGCGCGTCGCCCAGCAGCAGCTCCAGGCCGCCGTCGGAGGCGGTGACGATCTCCTTGTCGCCCAGCGCGGAGGCGAAGGTGCCCTCGGCAGCCTCCAGCTCGCCCTTGACCATGGCCACGGCGGCCTCAACGGCCAGATAGCCCAGGTCGTTCACGTCCCAGAGCACGCCGTACTTCATGGGGTTCTCCTCGTCCAGGATGTAGTCGACCAGGCCCATGGGGGTGGCAAGGCCGGTCAGCACGACCTGGGGCTTCTCACCGGTGGTGGCGTCCCAAGCGGCGGCCAGCGCCGGGGTGGACATGGAGGAGGTGCCGATGATGGCGTTGATCTCAGAGCCGTCGGTGGCGCCACCGGAGAGCGCGATGGCCTCGTTGGCGGCGTTCTGCGCGGCGGTCTCGTCAGAGCCGGGCGTCCAGATGTCCGCGCCCAGGTAGCCGACCTCGTCGCAGTTGATGGTGATCCAGGGGTAGTTCTCGGCGATGTAGGCCTCGATGGCGAGTATCCACTCATTCTGGTTCACGTCCAGGCCGGAGCCGGAGATCATGGCCAGGCGGGCGGTCTGGTCCTCACCGAAGCCCAGCTCCATCAGGCCCGCGGCGACCACTTCCACCAGCGCCTTGGCGATGTTGGCGGCGGGGGCGGCGTTGACGTAGAGGGAGCGGGCGTCGTTGGGCGCATCCGCGTCAAAGGTCAGCACGATGACGCCGTTGTCCTGGAACTCGCGCAGCGTGGGGGCAAGGCCTTCCGCGTCGCAGGGGGAGACGACGATGGCGTCAAAATCCTGAGACAGCCAGCCGGTGAGGATTTCCACCTGCTTGGCGTTGGTCGCCTCGGACTGGTTGGGGCCGTCGTAGACCAGCTCGATGCCCAGCGCATCGGCGGCTTCCTGCGCGCCGACGTAGCAGCCGTCGAAGTAGTTCTCGCCCTTGAACTTGGGCAGCATGCCGATCTTGATGGTGTCCTCCTCCGCGCCGGCAAAGCCGGCGAAGAGGGCGGTCGTCAGGATGACGACCAGTACGAGACTGAGCAGTTTCTTCATGGTCCATACCTCCGTTTTTTATTCTGAACACACCCCCCGCGACCGGGGAAATGTGCGTTCATTCAGCTTTTGCGTCGGTCACTTCTGCGAGGCGGAGAGCGCCTCCGCCGCGGCCTTCATGCGCGCGCGGCCCTTGACCTTCAGTTCGTGCTCGGCCAGCAGCTGGAAGCTGATCAGGCTCACCAGCAGCACGATGCCCAGGATGATCTTCTGCTGCGTCTGCGGCAGCGCCACCGCGTTCATGCCGCCCTTGAGCACGCTGAGCACGAGCGTGCCAAGCAGCGTGCCGCCGATGGTGCCGCGGCCGCCGTCCATGTTCGCGCCGCCGAGCACGCATACGATGATGACCTGCATCTGGAAGCTGTCGGCCGAATCGTACTGTATCGTGGAGAAGCGGCCCATGAGCACCAGCCCGGCCACCGCGAACAGAGCGCCCGCGAGCACATAGGTCAGAAACTTGATGCGCACGACCTCGATGCCCGCAAACCGCGCCGCGTTTTCGTTCAGGCCGATGGCGTAGAGCGTGCGGCCGTAGACCGTCTTGGACAGCACCAGGTGCAGCGCCACCGCCAGTATGGCGATCAGCCACAGCTGCGTGGGGATGTAGAGAAACTCCGTGTTGCCCAGGAAGGTGGCTACGGGCGTTGCGGACACGTTCGTGCCCCAGCCGGAGGCGAGCGTGGCGCCCTTGGCGATGCCCTTATACAGGTACATGGTGGCAAGCGTGGTGATCAGCGGCGGCAGCTTCAGCTTCGAGACCATGAAGCCGTTGAACGCGCCGCAGGCCACGCCGATGAGCAGTGTGACCAGCGCGCCCACCAGAGGCCCTGCGAACGTGTGGACGATGCCGCCCACCGCCGCGGAGAGCGAGAGCACCGCGCACATCGAGAAGTCGATACAGCCCATGATGATCAGCAGCGTCAGCGGCAGGGCCATGATGCATATCTCCGCGTTGAGCGTGAGCATGTCCATGACGTAACTGAACGTGAAGAAGTTGGCGTTGACCATGCCGAACACCAGGAACATCAGCACGCAGATCGCAATCAGAACGTGGGAGTATGTGACCTTAAACTTCTTTTTCATCGCCGCGCCCTCCTCAGCTCTTTTTTGTGCCGGTCTTTTCCAGGCTTCGCAGCGCGCTGACGATGATCGCCGCGACGATGATCACGCCCGTGAACAGGTCGGTCCAGTTGGTGTCGATGCCCAACTGCGTGAGCGCCGGACTGATGATGGCCAGCAGCAGCGCGCCCAGCGCCGTGCCGTAGATGTTGCCCGAGCCGCCGATGGCGCTGGTGCCGCCCACGACCACCGCCGCGATGACCTTCATCTCAACGCCGTTGCCCACCGTGCAGGTGACGCGCTTGCCCGAAGTGGCAAGCAGCGTGGCGCTCAGCGCCAGCAGCGCGCCGCCGATCATGTAGGTGATGATCAGCGTGCGGTTGACGTTGATGCCCGCGTAGGTCGCGCCGCGCGGGTTGTTGCCGATGGCGTACAGGCGCTTGCAGAAGCGCGAATAGCGGAAAAACAGTATCGAGATCACCAGCAGCGCCAGCGCGAACACCACCAGCAAGGGCACATAGCCGTTAAACAGGTTCGCCTTGTTGTATATCCACGTCCAGTTCGAGCGCAGGTTGTAAATCGAGCCCTCCAGCACCAGCAGCAGCGCGCCGTAGTAGATCTGCGTGGTCGCCAGCGTGATGACCATGGAGGGTATCTTGAACTTTGCCATCATCCACGCGTTGAAGCCGCACAGCAGCGCGCCGGTCGCCATGCCGCAGGGGATGAACACATACCATGGGATAGACGTGTCGATCTTGGATATGGCGGCCATGACGATGGCGATGACCGAGATCACCGCGCCGTAGGAGATGTCGATGTTGCCGGTGATGATGATCATCGTCATGCCGATGCCCGCGATGAACAGGTACGACCACACGCGCATGACGTTGATGATGTTCTGCGCGCTGAAGAACCCGGAGGTCCCTCCCGCGGTAAAGTACAAAACGATCAGGATCGCGATCACCAGCAGCGCCAGAAAGCCCTCCGTGGTGAATGCGCGCCGCTTCTTCGCGGCCGACACTTCGTTTGTGCGCACGTTCTTCATTCCTTACTACCCGCTTTCCCTTTCGCTTAGTCGTTTGCCTCCAGCGCCACTTTCAAAATTCCCTCCTGCGTGGCGCCCTCGCGGTCAAATTCGCCCACGATGCGGCCCGCGTTCATGACGTAGATGCGGTCGCACATGCCCAACAGCTCCGGAAGCTCCGAGGAGATCATCAGTATGGACAGGCCCTGCTTCACCAGTTCCCCGATGATGCGGTGTATCTCCGCCTTCGCGCCCACGTCCACGCCGCGGGTGGGCTCGTCCAGGATCAGCAGCTTCGGCCGCAGCGCGGTCGCGCGGGCCACGGACACCTTCTGCTGGTTGCCGCCGGAGAGGTTTTCGACGATGAAATCCTCGTTGGGCGCCTTGATGTCAAACAGCCGGATCGCCTCCGCGCCCATCTCCCGCTCGCGGCCAAAGTCGATCATGCCGCTGTGCGAGATGCGGTTGAGCTGGGGCAGCGTCACGTTTTTCTTGATGTCCATGCCCAGCACGAGGCCGTACTTGCCGCGATCCTCCGAGACGTAGACGATGCCCTCGGCCATCGCCTTGCGGTAGCTGTCGATCCGAACCTCGCGGCCCTCGATGACGATGGTGCCGGAGTCTATCTTCGTGATGCCGCACACGGCCTGCGCAAGCTCTGTGCGGCCGGCGCCCGCCAGGCCGCTGAGGCCGACGATCTCGCCCTTGCGAACGTTCAGGCTCACGCCGTGCAGAAGCTCGCCCTGGCGTATGTCCTTGAGCTCTATCTGCGCCGGGCCGATCTCCACCTCCTGCTTGGGATAGTAGGAGGTGACCTCGCGGCCCACCATGTCCGACACGAGGCTTGCCTTGGTGGTGTCCTTGACGTCGCGGCAGGAGATGAACTCGCCGTCGCGGATGACGGTGACGCGGTCGCAGATTTCAAAAATCTCCTCCAGGCGGTGGGAGATGTACACGATGGACACGCCCTGACGCTTGAGGTTTTCGATGATCTCAAACAGCGCGGTCACCTCGCGATCGGTCAGCGAGGCGGTCGGCTCGTCCATGATCAGTATCTTGGAGTGGAACGTCAGCGCCTTGGCGATCTCCACCAGCTGCTTGGAGGCCATGCCGATGTCCCGCACCTTGGCGTGCAGGTTGAGGCGGACGTTCATCTGCCGGAAGATGTCGCTCACGCGCGCCTCCATGGCCCGGTAGTCCAGCATGGGAATGGGGCCGACGTGCTTGACGATCTCGTGGTTGAGAAACATGTTCTCCAGGATCGTCATCTCGTTAAACAGCGACGTCTCCTGATACATGATGGCGATGCCCTGTTCGAAGGCGTTGTTGGGACCCTTGATCTCCACCTTTTTGCCGTCGACGTAGATCTCGCCCGTGTCCGGCGCGTACACGCCGGTGACGACCTTCATCAGCGTGGACTTGCCCGCGCCGTTTTCGCCGCAAATGGCGTGCACCTCGCCCTTGCGCACGGAGAAGCTCATGTTCTTCAGCGCGTGGACGCCCGGAAAGCTCTTGTTGATGTTCTTCAGTTCCAGAATGGTTTGCGTGGCTTCGCTCATGTTTTCCCCATCCTTCTCATGCCGGTCGAGCGTTTGCGGCGCGGCTCAGCGCCCGTCCCCTTTGCGTATCCAGTCCTCGCAGTAGGCGCGCACAAAGGGCGAGAGCGTCTGCGCGCCGTTTTCGGTGATGACAAAGCCCTCCTCGATGCGGTTCGAGCCGCCCGGAAGCCCGAACAGGCTTATGTCGGTGTTGCAGGTCATGCCCACCTCAAACAGCGTTTCGGTGTTCTCATCCGGGTAGGGGCTCTCCGCCTCGGCGCAGCCGATGCCGTGCAGCGGCGGGTAGACGTCGTACTCGGAAAGCCCGGCCTCGCGGAAGTAGTTGCGCACCGCGCGCACGAAGTTCTTCATCGGCTGGCCGGCCTTGAGGTAGGGAAGGCCGGCGGCGCTTGCGCGGATGAGCGTGTCGATCACGCGGCGCGTCTGTTCGGAGTAATTGCCCACGGCAAACGGGGCTTCGCAGGTGGCGACGTAGCCCTCGTACTGCACCGCCAGCGCCAGCATGATCATATCGCCGTCCTCGATGACCTTGGTGGTGGAGGGGCGGCCGACGATGGTGGCCGTGCGCTCCCCGGAGCCGAACACGGTGAATATGATGTGCTCGGCGCCCTCCTGCCGCGCCTTGGCCTCCGCGATGGCGCAGGCCTGCACCTCCGTAAGGCCGATGATGTCCGCCTGCATGATGGCCTTCATGCCCTCGTCGGCGATGCGCGCCGCCTCCTTCAGGCAGGCGACTTCGTTGGCGCTCTTGGTCAGGCGCAGCTTGTAGAGGATCGCGTCCGCGTTGACCAGCTCGCAGCCAAACGCATTGCGCAGCCTGTTGAGCAGCGATTCGGACATGTCCTCCATGCCCGACACGCCCAGGCGCTCCAGCTTCCCGGATGCGCGCAGGCCCTCGGCCAGCTTTTTGAAGCTCGAATAGGTGGCAAGCGGGTAGTCGATCTCGTCCGGAACGGTGACGCACAGAAAGTCCGGCAGGAGCCGCACGTCCGGCCACACGCTCATCTCCCGCGCCAGCTTCTCGCCCTCGGGCGCGCACAGCACCACGGGCTCGCCCGTCGTTCCGGTCAGGAAGCCGCCGCGCTCAAAGATCGGCCAGTAGTTGGAGACGTAGCGCAGGTTTTCCTTGCGGTATTCGTCGCCGTATACAAACAGCGCGTCCAGCCCGCTCGCGGCCATTTCGCGCCGCATGCGTTCCAGGCGCTGCGCAAATTCCTCTTTGGGGATAAAGGCGCGACCATTCATCTTCTTTCCTCCTTATTCTCCGTAGCCCATCAGCGCCAGGTAGGCGAGGTTGGGCTGGTTGACGTCCATGCGGCCATACTGCACCACGACGCCCACGTCGCTGCGGATGCGCAGCGAGTACTGAAGGCCCACCGAGAGCTCCAGATCGCCGAACACGCTGCGGTCGTTGCTGCGGAATGCGGATATGCGCCGCGCCGGCGCGGTGTAGGGAATCCCCAGCACGGGCTCGCGGTCCATAAAGTACACGTCGATCAGGCAATGGGCGTCCACGTCGTTGCAGTTCAGGATCATGATGCACTCATGTCCCTCGTAATCGTCACAGCCGCCCGCGCTCACCGGCGGCCGGTAGCCGTCCACCACATACCAGCTCTGCTTTCCAGACACGCTTTCCATCCTCTCCACACTTCAAATCGTTTTGCGCATATATGTTAGCGCTAACATTTTTGTGGATACACATTTTCGTCCCTTCCGCGCACAGGTACCCTCATAAAATCGCGCCCGCGCCGGAAGCGCCTTCGTCAGAAAATGTTAGCGCTAACAAGTTTTGCTGTGTTCATTATAGCATACATGCACTACGCTTGTCAATGCGTATGCGACGAAAAAATATGGCATTTTAGTGTGCAAATCTCTAATATTATTGTATTTGAGAGAGGGTCAGGTCGTGTCCCCAATCGCAAGCGTCGAGTACACCATGATGCGTTCCTCCTGCGCGCGGCTCTCGATCGCGTTGAGGAGCTGCTCCGCGGCGAGGTCGCCCATTTCGTACTTGGGCTGCTTGACGGTGGTCACGCGCGGGTAGAGCGTCAGGCTGACGTCGTTGCCGTCATGGCCGACGATGGCGATCTGCCGGGGCACGGGCACGTTGCGCTCCAGGCATTCGCCCAGCAGGCCCAGCGCCATCATGTCGTTTTCGCAGTACACGGCCGTGGGCCGGACGCGCGCATCCGAGATGCGCTGCAGGCTGCTTCCGCCGCTGAAAAAGCCTATGTTGGCCGTGGCGCGGCCCTGAATCATGCAGGCGGGCTCCAGCCCCGCGGCGTTCATCTCGTCCAGAAAGCCCTGCGTGCGGTTGCGCCAGATGCGCCGCTGAAACGTCTCGATGTACTCAAGCTCGCGCTCGGCGCTGGCCTGGGCGGCGGCCTCGTCGTCCAGCAGGCCGTGTATGCAGCCTATGCGCCGGTGGCCGCGCTCGATCAGGTGGCGCACGGCCATGCGCGCGCCCAGATAGTCGTCGCTTTCGAGCATGGTCACGCCCTCGAGGTCGCGCTCGTTGTCGATGGTGACGCACTTGATCGCGTTGTCGTGCAGGCGCTGCACATGCTCCTCGGTGAGGTCGAGGTGGTGAAAGATCACGCCGTCGATGCGGTGCCCGATCAGCATGTTCAGGCACTCCTCGAGCTGCTGCGTGTTGGATACGTCAAACAGTATCATCGTATAGCCCCGCGCCATGCACTTGCGCTGTATGCCGGTGCTCACGTTTGCAAAAAAGGGGTTCGCCAGATCGGACATCACATAGGCGACGATCTGGTTGCGGCTCGTGGCCAAACTGCGCGCCACCATATTGGGGCGGTAGTTCAGCGCCTGAACCGCCTCCTCCACCCTTTTGCGCGTCTTTTCACTTACATGGCTGCTTTTGTTAATCACGCGGGAAACGGTCATCATCGAGACCCCTGCCAACTTCGCCACGTCCGCTATCGTAACCAATCGGATAATACTCCTTTACTTTAATCAACATATTCATAATATCTTCCGCAATTTGCTTTGTCAAGTCCAACATTGTGATTGACGAAACGCCATTTTCGCATTACAATAGAGATACAGGTGCTTGATAGCGCTAACAAAAAGGAGGCTTTCGCAGACATGCCCTACATCCATGGCCAGCGCCTCACACGGCGGGAGTACATCGCCCGCGTGGGGGACGTCGGGCAGAGCTTCGGCATACGGCCCGTGGAATACGCCGCGGGCAAGGCCGCGCACATACGCGCCTATGACGTGGACACCGCAGGCGGCCTGCGCTTCAGCGTGAACGAGAGCAAGGGGCTGGACCTGTTTTCCTTCAGCTACCGGGGCGTCCGGTTTCCGTTCGTGTCCAAGGCCGCGCTGTGCTCCGCGTGGCTGGGCGACGAGCAGGGCATGGCCTATCGCGGCTGCCTGAGCGCGGGCTTTCTCTACACCGCGGGAGCGGCGAACGTGGGCGGCCCCTGCGAGGACGGCGGGTTTTACCACTACGCGCACGGCAACCTGAAGGGCACGCCCGCGGAGAACGTGCGCTGGTCGGCCGCGTGGGAGGGGGACGAGTGCGCGCTGCGCATCGGCGGCGACGTGCGCGACGCGGCGTTCTTCGGCCGCAACCTCCTGCTGCACCGGGAGATCTGCGCCATGGTGGGGCAAAGGAGCCTGCGGATCGAGGACGAATTGGAGAATCAGGGCTTCTCCCCGGAGCAGATCATGCTGCTGTATCACATGAACCTGGGCTGGCCGGTGCTGGACGCGGACACGCGGCTGATCGCGCCCGTGGCCGATGTGGAGCCCCTGAGCGAGCACACGCGCGCGCACGACGCGGACTTCGCGCGCATGAGCGCGCCCATCGACGAGAACGAGGAGTACCTCTACGCCCTGCGCCTGCGCTGCGACCGCGAGGGCATGACCGCCTGCGCCGCGTACAACCCCCGCATGGGGCTGGGGCTGTATGTGCGCTACAACATCGACCCGCTTTGCTACCTGATCGAGTGGAAGTGCATGCGCTCCGGCGACTACGCGCTGGGCATGCTCCCCTCCACCTGCAAGCCCGTCGGCCGCCTCGCGGACCGCGCCGGGGGACGGCCGAGCCGCACGCTCGCCCCCTTCGAGGCGATGCGCATGCGCCTGGAGATCGGCGTGATCGACGGCGAGGCGGAGCTGCATGCGTTTGAGCGCAGCCTGGACGAGATGGACCGCAACACATGACGCGCAAATACACAGAGAGGTGAAAACATGACCTGCAGAGAACGCGAACGCATGACGCTCGACTTTGAAAAGCCCGACCGCGGCGCCGTGGAGGAGACCTTCTACCCCTGGGTGCTGACGTGCCAGCGCTTTAAGCGGGAGGGCATGCCCGCCCAGATCGCCGACGGCGCGAAGGACATCACCAACGACATCGTTGGCAAGGGCGAAAACGACGATCCGGAAAAGTACCTCCCCGTGCGCTGGGGCGAGGGCGTGATGGCCTATGAGCGCCACCTCGGCTTTGACCCCGTGCGCCGCGTGCATTTCGTGCTGCCGTTTCGCCGCTTTGAGGAGAAGCTGATCGAGCAGACGCCCGAGTACGTCATCCGACAGGACATATACTGTCT
>DXVG01000090.1 GCA_019409045.1 Clostridiales bacterium
CCATGATCGGCACCTCGATGGGCGCGATATGGCTGCCGTACTTGTCGGTGATGGTGGACAGCGCGCGGCTGAAGTTGGCGTTCTCGCGGTCCATCTGGTTGATGACGATCATGCGGGAGGTGTGCGTCTTATCGCACATCGCCCAGGCCTTCTCCGCGCCCACGTTCAGGCCGGACACGGCGCCCACGGTGATGATCGCGCCCTCGGCCACGGCCATCGGCCCCACCATTTCGCCCGCGAAGTCAAAGTAGCCGGGGATGTCGATCAGGTTGACCTTCACGTCCTTCCACTCCAGCGGAGCGACGGCGGCGCTGATCGAGATCTGGCGGCGCTTCTCTTCCGGCTCGCTGTCGGTGACGGTGCTGCCGTCCTCCACGCGGCCCTGGCGGTCGATCGTGCCGGTGGCATACAGCAGAGCCTCGACCAGCGTGGTCTTGCCTTCGCTGCCGTGCCCGACAACGGCGATGTTGCGGATATTCTTGGCCTGATAGTCCTTCATGAATGAACTCCCCCTGTTAAAGTTTCCTGCGTGCGCGCAAAAAGAGCGCCCCACGCGGAAGCGGTCTAATGCATAAGCGCCTGACACGCCATTATGTATGTATTTTAACAGAAAACCCCCGATTTGAAAAGCCCCTTTTCAGAAGGAATTTTGCCTTTTGCGGGGAATATTGCATAAAACAACGGATTTGGAAGGATTGCACAATGCGATTTCGCAGCTTTTTGGCGCTCACGGCGGCTTTTTTGCTCCTCGCCGCGCCCGCGCGCGCCCACACGCGCGACCAGGTGCGCGCCCTCTACGGCGCGATCAGCGACTGGTCCTCGGGCGAGCTCTACATCGTCGAGCCCTCGGTGACCGCGCCCTACGAAGCCGGCGAGGTGCGGCCCGACGCCATCGAGGACGCGCTTGCCTACCTGAACTTCCTGCGCGAGCTCGCGGGGCTTGCGCCGGTGGCGCTGAGCGAGCCGCTGACGGACATCGCCCAGTACGGCGCGACGCTCACCGCCGCCAACGGCTTTGTCAGCCACGAGCCGCCCGCGCCCGCGGACATGGACGCCGCCTTCTACGAAAAGGCGCTCTACGCCGCGGGAACGTGCAACATCGCCAGCCTGAACTGGTACAGCGAGGACGTGCTGCGCGAGGGCGTCGCCTACTTCGTGCGCGACGACGGCGAGGAAAACCTCGCCACGCTCGGCCACAGGCGCTGGCTGCTCAACCCCGAGATGGGCTATACGGGCTTCGGGCTCGCCAGCGACGTGCGCGGCGTGAGCTACGTCACCATGTACGCCCACGACCTGCAGGGCGAGCCCGGCGCGTGGGAGTACGTCGCATGGCCCGCCGCGGGCGCGTTCCCGGCGGAGCTGATGAGCGCGGAGCTGGCCTGGTCGATCGTGCTCAACCCTGATCTGTACGACGTGGACGGCGCGTGGGTGCGCCTGACCAACCTCGAAACCGGCGAGGTCTACGCCTTTCCCGGCGAGGGCGGCTATTTCACCGTGGACGAGGGCGGCTACGGCGCGGGGCCGTGCCTGATCTTCCGCCCGGATGTTCAGGAGGACTACGAGCAGAACCAGCGCTGGCGCGTGGAGGCCGGGACCGCCTCGGCCGCGTCCATCGCCTACGAGGTGGAGATGATCTCCCTCTACCCCGTGGAGCCCGCCTCGGTGGAGATGTCCCCGCGCGAGGCGAGCATGCGCGCGGGGGATTCGCTGACGCTGACTGCGGCGGTGGTGCCGGAGTGGGCGGACGATACATCCCTTGTCTGGTCGAGCAGCGATGAAGGCGTGGCCACCGTGCAGGACGGCGTGGTCACGGCGCTGCGCGCGGGAGCGTGCGAGATCGTCGCCACCGCCGTCAACGGTCGGCAGGACGTGTGCCGCCTGACGGTGTCGGAGTAGCGAGCCCCGAAGGATATTGTCACATCGGACGGGAAGGAGGTCATGCGCATGGACCCTGTCATCTGGATCGTGATCGGCGCGGCCATGGTGATCGTCGGGATCATCATGTACTTCATGTCCAAAAACAGGCCGTAACCTCGCGGCTGCGGGGAGGCGAGCCTGCAAACAAGGGAGCCTGCATGGACGCAAGGCACCGCGGCTTGTACGCGAAGCTGACGCAGGAATCAAAAAATCACTTCCGCCCGTTTTTTCGGAAGTGATTTTTGCGTTCGCGGGCTTTATTCCGCGCGCTCCGTGCGCAGCTCCCGCTCCGCGATCTCCCGATAGACCCGCAGCGCGGTGGGGAAGGGCAGGACGGCAAGCTCCGCGGCGTCCACGGCGCGCATGCCCTCGGGCAGCGCGTCCACCTGCGCGCGCACGCCGCGCATGTTCCAGATCAGGTGGGTGAACACATGCCGCGCCCTGGGCAGCTCCGCGTCGGCGCGCGCCCCGGGCAGCGCGTCCTCCAGCGTCCCCTCGGAAAAGCAGGGGAACTCCCACAGCCCCGCCAACAGACCCTTCGACGGCCGCCTGCGCACCAGCACGCGGCCGTTCATGTACGCAAGCACCACCGTCATATCCACCGCCCGCTTCTCCACCGGCGGCGGAAGGCGCGGATAGCTCTGCGCGTCGCCCCCGGCGCGCGCGGCGCAAAACGCCGCCACCGGGCACAGCTCGCAGCGCGGCGCGCGCGGCGTGCACACGCCGCTTCCCAGGTCCATCAGCGCCTGGTTGTAGTCGCCGGGCCGCTCGCGGTCCATCAGCGCCTCCGCCGGATTTCGCAGCCTCTGCGGCGTGTCCACCGTCTCCTCATACGCGATCAGCCGCGCAAGCACGCGCGCCTGATTGCCGTCCAGCGCCGGGACCGCCTCGCCAAATGCGATGGAGGCCACCGCCGCCGCCGTGTACGCGCCCACGCCCGGCAGCCTTTCAAGCTCCCTCGCGCTTCGGGGGAACCGCCCGCCCATCTTCGCCACTTCCATTGCCGCGCGGTGCAGGTTGCGCGCGCGGGAATAGTAGCCCATGCCCTCCCACGCCTTGAGCACCTCCTGCTCGTCGGCGCGCGCGAGCGCCTCCACATCCGGAAAGCGCGCAAGAAACGCGGCGTAGCGCGGCGCGACGGCCTCTGCCCGCGTCTGCTGCAGCATGATCTCCGACACCCACACGCGGTAGGGGTCGCGCGTCTCGCGCCAGGGCAGCGGCCGCGCCTCGCGGTCGTACCACGCAAGCAGAGCTGCGCAAAATCCGTCCCTGTCCATGCCCTTCCTCCAATAAAATAAGGTAAAAAGCCGCGCCCCGTTCATACGCCATGTACGAACGGGGCGCTGCAAAACGAGCGTTTTCGTCAGTTGGCCGACACCGTGGCGTTCACGCTGCCCTGCGACATGGCCTCCTGCACGTCGGTAAAGGTGGTCTGCAGATGGCGATATTCATCGTCGCTCATGCCTTCCGGGCGCGTCTCGAGCCACTCGCCCGCCGCCAACACGCGGTACTCGTAGACCTCGCCGTCCTCGGCGTCGTAGCGCCACACATAGGTGGGGATGTACACGGGATCGACGATCTCAAACGTGTCGGGCGCCGTCTCCTCAATGGTGAACTCGAAGATCACGCCGCCGCAGAAGTAGCGGTCGCGCACGTTCGAGAGGAAGTTGCCCGTCGCGCCCAGGCACAGCGTGCGGTTGGTGGTGCCGTCGGCCATGGTGCCCTCCACCCAGCGGGGGGAGATCACCGTGTGCGGGTGATAGCCGATGATCACGTCCACGCCCGCGGCGCTCATGCTCGTGGCCATGTTGACCTCGTCCGCGGAGAGGGAGCGCACGCCCTGCTCGCCCCAGGTCACATACGCGACCACCACGTCCGCGCCGGCCTCCTTGGCGCGCTGCACGTCCTCGGTGATGTTCGTGTTGCGGTTGGTGGCCACGCCGTACTCCATGGCCTCGGACTGCGACTGCTCCTGCATGCCGCCCAGCGTGGTGGTGTAGTTGAGGAAGCCCACGTTGATGCCGTTGATGTCGATGACCTTGGCCGTCTCAAACGCCTCCTGCGAGGAGAACGCGCCTATGTACTCGATCGGTACTTCTTCGCAGTTGGCAATGGTCTGCTGCAGGCCCTCGAAGTAGCGGTCGAGGGAGTGCGCGTTGGCCAGCGTGAGCATGTCCACGCCGGCGTTCTTCAGCGCCAGTATGATCTGCGGCGGCGTGTTGTAGGGGTTGGAGCCGGAATAGGCGCTGTCGGGCCGGTTGTCCATCGGGCCCTCCACGTCCGCCACGGTCCAGTCCGCGTCGCCGATGACGTCGCTTATGTACTCAAACATGGGCGTAAAGTCGTAGCTGGTTTCGGTGCGCGCGGCGTTGAGCACGTCCTGCTGCACCATGATCTCGCCGAGGGAGCGGATCGTGGCCGACCGCAGCTCCGGCGTGGGCGAGGGCGTGGGCGACGGCGAAGGCGAGGGCGTGGGCGTCGCGTCCATCTCCGGATTGGGCGTGAGCTGTACCACGGCGCGCGTGGGCTCCGGCGTGGACTGGCCGCCGATGAGCGAGCCGATCGGGCCGATCGCGCCCACGGATTGCAGTATGATCAGCGTGCCGACCACGATGAGCGCCACCAGCAGTATGCCGATGATCACAAGGCCCAGCGGCCGTATCACATAATTGCCGATGTGCAGCCCGCTTTTCTTCTTCTTTGCCATAGAGCTTCCCTCCGAACACCGTCGATGGTGAAATAGTGGTATCCTGGGCGTGGCGGCGCGCGCCGGGCGTCCCGGCGAACGGACAAAGCCCCTCATCCGCCTATCATTATGTATTATACCATAGATGAAAACACAGAAGCAATGCCCGAATCGGCATTCTTTGCGAACTTTTGCGGGGAATTGTTTCCCGAAAAGCTGCATTGCGCGCAAAAACGACAATTTCGGGACGCTCGCGTGGACAACGTTCATTTTATAGGCGGAATTTTTCGCTATCTGAGCATTGACGAACGCGCGTTTATGGTGTATGCTAATAAAGGATAATGTTACAGAAGTATGACGATGTAAATTGTACTTATCCGCAGACGAGGTGCAGGGCATGGCAACATATAAAATTGGAAAACTGAAACTCAACCTCTCCAAGGCGGGATTCGCGTTCCGCTGGGGCGACGGGGAGATTCGCCGTTTTCCATTTGGCTTCAAATCGACGCAGGGCGAGGACGTGGCCGATGGCCTCGATCAGTATGACGAGGCCTACTATGACGACGCCTCCGAAGACGGCTACGACTACGCCGACGAGGATGGCGCGGGCGACGACTATGCCTCCTATGACGACGGCGCTTATGACGAAGGCGATTACGCCGACGCCGATGCCGGCGCGGGCGACTACGCCGATTACGATTATGACGACGGCGCCTACGATCAGGACTACGACCAGGGCGACTACGCCGACGACGGCTACGACCAGGGCGACTACGCCGACGATGGCTACGATCAGGGCGCATACGATGAAGGCGACTACGCCGACGACGAGTACGCCGACGACGGCTACGACCAGGGCGACTATGCCGACGAGGGCTACTACGACGAGGACGGCAATTATATAGAAGGCGGAGCCGAGGCCGACGGCGCCTCGTCTCTGATGCAGTACATCGACGAGAACGACTGGGTGACCTATGCGCTCCTGGTGCTGCTCCCGCCGCTGGGCATCTACCTGCTGTGGCGGCGCGGCCGCTTCGACAACATGCTGCGCATCGGCATCAGCGTCGCCTCCGCGCTGTGGTTCGCGGTGCTGATCTACCTGATCGTGTCTCTGGTCTCCGGCGGCATGTGGGATCGCGGACAGCCCGCGGAGGGCATCGTGCTGATCTCGCCCTCTCCGTCGCCCACCGCGACGGTCGCACCCTCCGTGCAGCCCTCGCAGAGCGCGGGCGTGCTCCCGTCCACCAGCCCGCTCGTCGATGAGACCATCGACGGGCCGACCGCCACGCCCATCGCCGGCGATACGCAGACGGGCGATACCGGCACGGAATACGTCTACGCCCCGACCACGGGCCTCTACTACCACAACAACCCGAATTGCCCGGTGCTCGGCGGGGCGACCGCGTCCACGGTCACGCTGGAGATCGCCGTGCGCCGCAACCTGAACCCCTGCCCGACCTGCTATGACACGCAGGTGTACTACATGACCGATGGCGGCAGATGGTACCACACCGTGCCCAACTGCGACGGCGGCACGGGCACGCCCATGCAGGGCGCGGAGGAGACCACGCTCGAGCGCGCGCAGAACGCGGGCAAGACCGCCTGCCCCAAGTGCGCGGGCGGCACCGATTCCAGCGGCAGAACTTCCAGCAGCGACACCGTGACCGGCCAGCACATGATCAGCTATGTGAACACGCTCACCACGGACAGAAGCGGCGTCATGGTCTATGCCACGCAGAACGGCACCTACTTCCACACCGTCTCCAACTGCGACGGCGGCACCGGCCATGCCATGAGCAACGCCTCGCAGATCACGCTGCTGCGCGCGCTGCAGGAGGGCAAGGCCGCCTGTCCCGTGTGTTGCGAGGTCGGCCGCAGGCTGGTCTACTGCACTGAGAACGGCGAGTGGTTCCACATCGAGAGCGACTGTCAGGGCATGCGCAACGCCAAGCAGACCTACGTCGCGGTGGCCATGGCCATGGGCAAGACCGCCTGCCCCGAGTGCATGAGCGGCATGACCGTGACACTCAACAGCACCGACGGCTCCTCCGGCGGGGGAAGCTCTGGCTCGAGCGACTCCACCGTGTACGTCTATGCGACGCGCGGCGGCGAGTACTATCACACCGACTCCACCTGCAACGGCATGCGCAATGCCGAGCGCGTGGCGCTGAGCACCATGCTCTCGGTGGGCCGCCCCGCCTGCCCGGATTGCTGCCCGACGGCGAACAACATCGTCTACGCGCGCTCCGGAGGCACCTATTACCACTCCTACGCCACCTGCTCGGGCATGTCCGGCGCGACGACCGGCACGGTCGCACAGGCGCTGGCGGCGGGCTTCCAGAAGTGCCCGCGCTGCTGGACCTCCTCGTCCTCCTCGGGCGAGAGCGGAACGACCGAGAGCGTGTCCGGCATCACCGTCTACTGCACAGAGAACGGCCGCTGGTATCACAACGACCGCACCTGCCAGGGCATGAGCGGCGCGCGCGCCGTCACGCTCGAGGAGGCCGTCTCCATGGGCAAGACCGCGTGC
>DXVG01000091.1 GCA_019409045.1 Clostridiales bacterium
TCAGGCCGAGGTTGAGGATGGTGTCCATCATGCCGGGCATGGAAGCGCGCGCGCCCGAGCGCACGGAGACCAGCAGCGGGTTCTTCGCGTCGCCGAACTTCTTGCCGTTGATCTGCTCGATCTTTGCAAGCGCGGCGTCGATTTGCTCCTGAATGTCCGCGCCGATGGTCTTGCCATCGTCGTAGTAGCGGGTGCAGGCCTCGGTCGTGACCGTGAAGCCCTGGGGGACCGGCATGCCCAGCGAGGTCATTTCCGCGAGGTTGGCGCCCTTGCCGCCCAGCAGGTTGCGCATGGTGGCGTTGCCCTCGCTGAAGAGGTAGACATACTTCGTCGTCATAGTATTCCTCCCTACAATACAAAATTCACACGAGATTAAAGGCATCTTATTTTAATGCATTTTGGCGGAAAGTGCAAGCGTTCCATGGTTAAATCCTCCTCTTTTGAACAATTTTTGGGCCAAAAAGCAGCCTCTGCTATTGACGAACGGCCGCGTTTGGGACATAATGATAATAGGGAAAGTTTGCAGGTTTTGGAGGAAAAGGGCGGAGATGGCGCACGAAATCGTCTCGGTGGACGCGGGCAGCATCGCCGCGCAGCTCGGCGTGCGCGCCGGGGACGCGCTGGTGGCCGTCAACGGCGAGCGCGTGGCGGACCTGTTGGACTACGAGGCGCTGTGCGCGCACGCGCGCATGCGCCTGCTCGTGCGCAGGGACGGGCAGGAGACGGAGTACGTCTTTGAAAAGGACGAATACGAGCCCCTCGGCCTGAACTTCGCCGCGCCGCTTATGTCGGGCACGCGGCTGTGCTGCAACCGGTGCCTGTTCTGCTTTGTCGACCAGCTCCCCGCGCACGCGCGGCCCTCGCTGCGCGTAAAGGACGACGACTGGCGCCTGAGCCTGATGATGGGCAACTATGTGACGCTCACCAACGTCTCCGACCGCGAGATCGGGCGCATCATCCGCCGCCACGCCTCGCCGCTGTACATCTCCGTACACGCGGCGGATGCGCAGCTTCGCTGCCGCATGCTGGGCACGCCGCGCGCCGCGCGGCTTCCGGGCCAGCTTGCGCGCCTGGCCGCGGGCGGCATAGAGTTTCACGCGCAGGCGGTGCTCTGCCCGGGCGTGAACGACGGCCCGGCGCTGGAGGAGACCATACGCTTCCTCGCGGACATGCACCCCGCGGCGCGCTCGCTGGCGCTGGTGCCGGTGGGGCTGACCGGGCACCGGGACGGGCTGCACCCCCTGCATAAATATACGCGCGACGAGGCGCGGGCCGTGCTGAAGATCGCCGAGGCGTGGCGCGAAGATCTGCAAACGCGGCTGGGCACGCGCTTTGTGTTCCCCTCGGACGAGTTTTACCTGGCCGCGGGCGCGCCCATACCGCCGGACGCCGAATACGAGGACTACGCGCAGATCGACGACGGCGTGGGCATGCTTCGCCTGTTCAAGACAGAATTTGACGAGGCCTACGGCGATTTGCCGCCGGAGAAGAGGCGGCCGGGCGGGGGCGTGAAGCTAATCGTGGCCTGCGGCGTGTCGGCCGCGCCGTTCCTTGCGGACATGCTCGCCGCGCGTCCTCTGACGGGCGCGTCGGTGGCGGTGAAGGCGGTGGAGAACGGCTTTTTCGGCGGCGAGGTCACCGTCAGCGGCCTTTTGACCGGCGGCGACCTCATCCGCGGCCTGCGGGGCGAGGACTGCGCAGCGGTGCTCATCACCGAGTGCATGCTGCGCGACGGGGAAAACGTGTTTTTGGACGATATGACGCTGGAGGAAGTCTCCCGCGCGCTGCAAAGGCCGGTCATTCCGGTGGGGCGGCGCGGCGACGAGCTGCTTTCGGCGATACTGGAGGCAGATAAATGGCAAGGCCGTTGGTAGCGATCGTGGGCCGCCCCAACGTGGGCAAGTCCACATTTTTCAATCAGATGGCGGGCAGGCGCATCGCCATCGTGGAGGACACGCCCGGCGTCACGCGCGACCGCGTGTACGCGGACTGCGAGTGGCAGAGCCACAAATTCACGCTCATCGACACCGGCGGCATCGACCCGCACAGCGACGACCCGCTGCTTTCGCAGATGCGCCGTCAGGCGGAGATCGCCGTGGAGACGTGCGATGTGATACTGTTCTTCGTGGACGGCCGTCAGGGCATGACCGCCGACGACGAGACCGTGGCCGACATGCTGCGCCGCAGCGGAAAGCCTGTCATGGTCGTGGTCAACAAGATCGACAACGTGCGCATGATGGACGAGATCTACGACTTCTACCAGCTCGGCATGGGCGACCCCATCGGCATATCGTCGGTGAACCTGCTCAACTTCGGCGACCTTCTGGAGGCGCTGTGCGCCTGCCTTCCCGACCCCGGGGAGGAGCAGGAGGGCGACGGCGCGGTGCACATCGCGGTGGTGGGCAAGCCCAACGTGGGCAAAAGCTCGCTGGTCAACCGCATGCTGGGCGAGGAGCGCGTGATGGTCTCCGACATCGCGGGCACCACGCGCGACGCCATCGACGCGCGCTTTTCCGACAACGGCGAGGAATTTGTCATCATCGACACCGCGGGCATCCGCAGAAAGCGCGCCATCGAGCAGCAGTCGCTGGAGCGCTACAGCGTGGTGCGCTCGTTCGCGGCCATCGACCGCTGCGACGTGGCGCTGATGCTGATCGACGCCACGCAGGGCGTCACCGAGCAGGATGCCAAGATCGCCGGCTACATCGACCAGAAGGGCAAGGCCGCCGTGCTGTGCGTCAACAAGTGGGACGCCGTGGAAAAGCAGACCGGCACGCTGGAAAAGTACGCGCGGGAGGTGCGCGAGCAGCTCAAGTTCATGCCCTACGCGCCGATACTGTTCATCTCGGCCATGACCGGCAAGCGCGCCGACCGCGTGCTCGAGGCCGTGCGCGCCGCGCACGCGGGGGCCACGCGCCGCGTGACCACCGGCGTTTTGAACGACGTGCTCGCCGACGCGCAGGCCGCGCTCCAGCCCCCCGCCACCGCCGGAAGGCGCCTGAAGATCTACTACGCCACCCAGCAGGGCGTGCAGCCGCCCACGTTCGTGCTGTTTGTCAACGATGTGGAGCTTATGCACTTCTCCTACGAGCGGTACCTGGAAAACCAGCTGCGCAAGGCGTTCGGCTTCGAGGGCACGCCGCTGCGCTTCATCCTGCGGGAGCGGTCGAAAAAAGAGGACTGAGCCCCGGAGATTTGAGTTTTCGGAGGGATGCATATGTTCTGGCGCTATGTGGTCATCGCCGTCGCGGGCTACCTTCTCGGCAACATCTCGATGGGCATCATCATATCGGGCCGCTACCACATGGACATCCGCGAGCACGGCAGCGGCAACGCGGGCACCACCAACGTGCTGCGCACGCTGGGCTGGCTCCCCAGCGCGCTGACGCTGGTGGGCGACGCGCTCAAGTCGTTCGCCGCCTCCATGCTCGGCCAGTGGCTGGCGGGCGCGCCCGGGCTGCTGCTGGGCGGCTTCATGGCCGTGGTCGGCCACAACTGGCCGGTGTTCAACGGCTTTCGCGGCGGCAAGGGCATGGCGGCCTCGCTGGGCATACTCTTTGCGCTGTCCTGGCCGATGGCGCTGGGCTTTCTGGGGCTGGAGATCCTGGTGGCGGGGCTCACGGGGTATGTGTCGGTGGCCTCGCTGGTCACCTCCGTGGCCTTTCCCATCGTCATGGCCATACTCTACCGGGACTCGCCGGACGTGTGGATGTATGTGATCTACGCGGTGCTGCTGGCGGCCGTCACCATATTCAGCCACCGCGCCAACATACAGCGTCTGATGCGCGGCACGGAAAACCGAATCAATTTTAAGAAGATAAAGGTCAAGCCCGACGAAAAGACGAAAGGATGATCCACATGAGAAGCAAGTACCTGGTCGGTCTGGACATCGGCACCTCCGGCGCAAAGTGCATACTCACCGACGAACGCGGCGCGGTGCTGGCCTCCTCCACGCAGGAATACCCGCTCTACACGCCCCGGCCCGGCTGGGCGGAGCAGAACCCCGTGGACTGGTGGGACGCGGTGGTGCGCGGCCTGAAGGTCATCCTGCCCAAGGCGGGCGTGCCGAAGGAGCAGATCGCGGGCGTGAGCTTCTCCGGGCAGATGCACGGGCTGGTGGCGCTGGATAAGGACCTGAACGTCATCCGCCCCGCCATCCTCTGGTGCGACAGCCGCACGCAGAAGCAGTGCGACTGGATCACCGAAAAGGCCGGCGGGCTCTCCGGGCTTCTCGCCTACACCAACAACCAGATGCTCGCCGGCTATACCGGCGGCAAGCTGATCTGGTTCAAGGAGGAGGAGCCGGAACTGTTTGCGAAGATGACGCGCTTCATCTGCCCCAAGGACTACATACGCCTCAGGGTCTGCGGCGAGGTGGCCATCGACGCCTCCGACGCCTCGGGCACGGGCTTTTTCGATACGAAAAAGCGCGTGTGGTCGGACGAGCTGATCGCGCTCGCCGGCCTTGACAAGGCCATCTTCCCGGAGGTGCTGGAGTCGACCGACCTTGCCGGGCGCGTCACCCGCGCCTGCGCGGAGGAGACGGGGCTTCCCGAGGGGCTTCCGGTGTTCGCCGGCGGCGGCGACGCGGTGATCCAGACCACGGGCGCGGGGCTGGTCAAGCCCGGCGTGGTGGGCGTGGTCATCGGCACGGCCGGCAACGTCTCCATGGCGCTGGACAAGTACTTTGACAACCCCAAGGGCGCCTTGCAGATGTTCTGCAACAACGCCCCCGGCCTCTGGCAGGCCATCGGCTGCACGCTGTCGGCCGGCGGCAGCTACCGCTGGTACCGCGATACGCTCTGCGAGCACCTCAGGGAGCTGGCCGCGCAGGGCAAGGGCAACGTCTACGACCTCATGGGCGAGGTCGCCGCCCAGTCCAAACCCGGCGCGAACGGCGTGCTGTTCGCCCCCTACATGTCCGGCGAGCGGTGCCCGTATCCCGACCCGAACGCGCGCGGCGTGTTCTACGGGCTGTCCCTCTCCTCCACGCGCGGGGACATCACGCGCGCGGTCATGGAGGGCGTGACCTACTCGCTGCGCCAGCTCGTAGACCTGATGCAGGGCTTCGTGCCGGTGGAGAAGGTCTACTCCTCCGGCGGCGGCAGCGTATCGCCGCTGTGGCGGCAGATGCAGGCCGACATCTTCGACCTGCCGGTGTACACCATGTCCGCCTCCGGCGAGGGCGGCGCGTACGGCGCGATACTGGTCGCGGGCGTGGGCGCGGGTGTGTGGGGAAGCCTCGAGGAGGCGGCCTCCATACTGCGCCCCGAGACCGAGACGCTGCCCGACCGCGAGAACCAGAAGGCGTATCAGGACGCCTACGCGCTCTACTGCGAGCTCTACGGCGCGCTCAAGCCCGTGTACGACAAGGGCGCGGCGCTGGGCTTCTAGCCCGCGCCTCCGGAAGGGAGGAACGGCATGGCGCTCAAAAGGCTGCTGTGCGCGCTTGCGGCGGCCGCGTGCCTGTGCGCGGGCGGCCGCGCCGCGCAGACGGAGCTGACCGCCGTGTTCTTCGACGTGGGCAAGGCCGACGCGACGCTCCTCTACACGCAGGACATGGCCGTGCTCATCGACGCGGGCGAGAACAAGTCCGGCGACGAGCTGGCCGAGGCGCTGCGCGCGCGCGGCGTGACGCGGCTGGACGCGCTGATCGTCACGCACTTTGACAAGGACCACGTCGGCGGCGCGGACAAGGTGATCGAGCAGCTGGAGGTCGCGCGCGTGCTCGAGCCCGACTACGACAAGGATTCCAAGCAGTTCCGCCAGTACCGCGAGGCGCTGGCGGACGCGGACCTCGAGGCGGAGGCGCTCTCGCAGAACACCGCCTTTGAGCTGGGCGGCTGCGCGTTCTCCATCGACGTGGCCAACCGAAGCGACTACGGCGAGGATGAGGAGAACGACTTTTCCCTCGTCGTCCGCCTCGACCACGGTGATGTGCGCTTCCTCTTTGCCGGAGACGCCGAAAACGCGCGCCTTGCCGAGCTTCTGGACGAGGGCGACCTTTCCTGCGACGTGCTCAAGGCCCCGCACCACGGCCGCTTCGCGCCGCTGAGCGCCGCGTTTTTCGCCGCCGCCTCGCCCGAGTACGCCGTGATCACAAGCAGCCGGGACGAGCCCGAGGACGCCGAGACCGTCCTCGCCCTCGAGGCCGTCGGCGCCGAGGTGCTGCTCACGCGCGCGGGCGCGGTGGAGATCGCAAGCGACGGAAGCGAGGCGCGCCTTTGCGGCTGATGCGCGCAGGCAGGGGCCTCGAGGCGCATGCGCCGACTTCACCCGCAGGGCCGCGCCCTCCACGTCCATGCAACGCTCTGGCAGTCTGTTGACTTTGCCAACATCCCGAACCCCCTCCAAGACTGGAGGGGGTTGACGTTTTTGGCGGGGGATGTTATCATGATGTTGTGCGCCGCGCAGCATTTCGGCGCGTATCGGCGCGCAGACTATAACGATCTTCCGTCCGGAGGAATATCCATGCAAAGCTTCGTCGATGTGATGAGCGACGGCTCCGAGCGCGTGCAGTACGCGCGGGAGGACTTCGCGGTCTTTACCTGCCGCGGGCGGCTCAGCGCGTACCCCAACGCGCACATACTCCCGCACTGGCACGACGATTTTGAGCTCATCTGCGTGCGCGAGGGCTGCATGCGCCACACCGTCAACGGCGAGGGCCTCGAGCTGCGCGAGGGACAGGGCGTGTTTGTCAACTCCTGCCAGATACACGGCATGGAGCCGTCGGGCGGGGGCGACTGCGCGTTTTCCTCGGTGCTGGTGCACCCGGGGCTGCTGGGCGCGAACGCGCACATACGCGAGGCGTTCGTGCGGCCCATCGCCCGCAGCGAATCCTTTGGCCGGCTGGTGCTGCGCCGGGAGGAGGACTGGCAGCGCGAGATCATGGACTGCGCACACGCCATCTGCGCGCTCATGGCCGGGGACGACCCCGCCGCCGAGCTCGAGGTGATGAGCTTTGCCTACCGCATCTCGGCGCTGATAACGCGCCACCTGCCCGCGCCCTCGCCCCTGACCGCGCAGACGGACAACCGCCTGCTCAGCCTCCGGCGGATGATGGGCTTTGTGCAAA
>DXVG01000092.1 GCA_019409045.1 Clostridiales bacterium
ACCGAGGACCAGATACTGCCCCATGAGCCCACGCGCATGGTGGTGTGCGCGCGCATGGGCTCATGGGGCAGTATCTGGTCCTCGGTGGCAATGGCGCGCAGGCGCCGGAGCAGTTCTTCCATGCAATCGCTTCCCTTTCCGTTCCCTTTGCAATGCCCTACGCGCCCGCCGCGGGCGGCCGCCCGCCCTTGCGGATGTAGCGGTGCGCGCGGCGCGCCTTGTGCACCGTATCGTCCACCGGCCCGTTGAGCGCGGCCTTGAGGATGAGCACGATCACCGGCCCGATCAGCATGCCGCCAAAGCCCATCACGCACAGGCCCGCGTACATGGCGGCCATGGTGACCAGCGGGTACAGCCCGAGCTGCACGCTGACCACGCGCGGCTCCACGATCTGCCGGGTGACGATGGTGGTGATGTAGAGCACCGCCACGCCCACGCCCATGGCGATGTTGCCCGTGATGAAGCCCACCGCCGACATCGGGATCAGGAACAGGCCCGCGCCGATGATGGGCAGCGCGTCCATCACGCCGATGAGCAGCGCCAGCAGCACCGAATAGGGGATGCGCAGTATCACAAAGCCGATGGACAGCTCCACCGCGATCAGCGCCATCATGATCAGCGCCGACTTGATCTGCCCGGCGATGCCGCGAAACACCGTGTCCTTCAGAAGCGTCAGCCGCCCGGAGGCGCGCTCGGGTATCCAGCGCCGGAAAAACGCGAATATGCGGGAGCGGTCGGCCACCATGTAGAACGTGCCCATGATGGTCAGCACGATAAAGAGTATGATCTGCGGCAGGTTCATCACCGTGGAGAGCGTCCAGTTGCTCACCGAGCCGAGCATGTCCATCGACAGCGAGCGAAGCTGCGCCAGCAGGTCGTTGATGGCGTCGTTGATAAAGGCCGTCAGCTCCGGCGGCATGTCAAACCCCTGCCAGCCGAACAGGCCCGCGCCCACGCCCGCGAAGCCGCCCGCGTCGCTCCATTGCTGCACCGCGGCGGCGAGCCGGCTGACCCAGCCGGGCAGTGCGGCGATGAGCGCGCGAAGCTCCTCCAACACGCGCGCGCTGATGAGGACCAGGACCGTGGTGATCGCGCCGTACATCACCACCACGGCGATGAGGCTGGCCAGCTTGGCCGGCAGCCGTATCTTGCGAAACAGCGCCTCCAGCCGCCGGGCGACGGGGTGGATCACCCACGCAAGCGCCATGGCGATCGCCGACGGGGCGATGTATGGAAACAGCGCCGCAAACGCCAGCAGCGCCGCGAGCACCACAAGCACGATGCACACGCGGCGCGGCAGGTCGTTCCACCGCTGGTTGAGCTGCTTTACATTCTCCCAGTTGCTCATGCTCCCTCCTCTGCGCCGGGGGCGCGCACCCCGCGAAACAAAACACTCCTTTTACATTATACGAAAAACGCGGCGCTTTGTAAAGTAAGGGCGTTCATCTTTAATCTCATTCAAATTTTTCCGGCGGCGCGCTGCGCGAACGTGGACAAAACCGGCGCGCGCCTCGTCTAATGCATGAAGGGAGGGACGCGGCATGGACCGAAGCGAACGCGACCGGTGGCTCGAGGGCGCCATGCTCCGCTGGGAGCAGAGCCTCCTGCGCGTGTGCTTCGCCTATCTGGGCGACCTGGCGCTTGCCGAGGACGCGGTGCAGGAGACCTTCCTGAAGGCGTGGAAGAATCTCGACCGCTTCCGGGGCGAGGCCTCGGAAAAGACGTGGCTTCTGCGCATCGCCATCAACACCTGCAAGGACGTGCGCCGCAGCGCGTGGTTCCGCCGGGTGGACCGCGCCGTGTCGCTGGACAGCCTGCCCGAGGCGGGCGCGCCCTTTGCCGCGCGCGACCACGAGCTTGCGCGCGCCGTGCTCTCCCTCAAGCCGCGGCTGCGCGAGGCGGTATTGCTCTGCTGGTACCAGGAGCTCTCCGCCGACGAGGCGGCGCGGGCGCTGGGCGTTTCCCGATCGACCGTTTACAACCGCCTGAACAGGGCGCGCAGGCGCCTGCGCGGGGAATTGGAGGCGTGGCATGAAGAACAATGACGCGCAGATCGTCCGGGACGCGCTGGACAGGCGCCTCGCGGCGCTCGAGCCATCCGCGGCGCGCCGGGCGCGCATACGGGAAAAAATCGCACAGGAGGGACCGGTGATGAAGAAAAAACTGACCGTCAGCCTGGCCGTGGCGCTCATCGCGGCGCTTCTGCTGGCCGGCGTGGCGCTGGCCGTGGGGCTGAACCTGTTTGACGTGTTTGGGGAAAGCGACGAAAGGCTCTCCAGTGTCGCGGAAGAAGCGGTGCTGGAAAATGTGGACGCGCAGAGCGTGGAGAGCGAGGCGCTAGGCGCGACCGAAGCGGCCATTGAAAACGCCTACTACGACGGGCATGCGCTGATCGTGGCCTACAGCCTGAAAAACAACACGCGCGTGGAGGAATTTGCGCCCACGCAGCAGGCGCTTTCGCAGGCGGAGGCGCTGGAGGGCCCCGTGCACATCGCCGTGGGGCGCGAAGCCGACCGGGCGATCGTGGAGCGGTTCCATCAGGCGCAGGAGGACGGCGAGCCCTTCGGCATCGTCCAGTACGCGGTGTACCCGAGCGACCACACGCTGACAAGCGACGGCGTCGACCTGCCACCTTCGGGCGAACGGACGCTGGAGGGCGAGGACGGCGCGCTTCTCAGCCTGCGCGAGTACGAGTTCCCCCTGCCCGAGGCGGCGCAGGACCGCGACGCATTGGACATAAGCATCCGACTGATCGAGAGCGCGAGCTACCTGTACTTCGACGGGGAGACCTGCTATTCGCTGCCCGGCACGCGGCGCGAGGCGGGGGAGATGACCGCCTGCGTGCGCCGCACGCCGGGAGAGGCGCGGCGCTATGCGGGCGAAGGCGAATTGGCGGGAGTGCCCCTGCAGATCGAGGCGCAGTTCTCCCGCGCCTATGGCTTGATCACGCTCAGGGCGGACGGCGCGCTCCCGGCGCTGGGGGCGGACGCGCGGTTGGAGATTGCGGCAAGCGACGAGACGGGCGCGGCGATGCGCTGCCTAGGCGTGGATTCCCAGGCCGACACACTGACGTACCACTTCGACGGCACGGGCGCGCTGCCCGAGCGCATCACCGCGCGCCTCGTCCTTTCCGAAGGCGAGGGGCAGCGTGCAGGCGGCGCCGCCATAGAGCTTCTCCCCGCCGAATGACCCCAAAATGAACGAACGCCCGGAGGCAGCACCAAGCCTCCGGGCGGTTTTTGCGTTTTCAGATGTTCAGCTCGTCCAGCGCCTTCTGCGCGCCCCTGCCCACCAGCGCCACGGACGGCTCGGCGCACAAAAGCGCCCGCGCCAGTTCGTTCACGCCCTCGAAGGTCATGTTGTCGATGGCGGCGACGACCTCCTCCTCGCTGCGCGTGCGGTTCTGCAAAAGCAGCCTGCGCCCGGCGGCGTTCATGCGCGCGGAGGTGGACTCCTGCCCCAGGATGTAGCCCGCCCGGAGCTGCCGGCGCGCCATTTCAAACTCGGCGCGGGTCATGCCCTTTTCCGCCAGGTTCCGCGTCTCCCGAAGCGCCGTCTCCGCCACCTGCGCAAGCGTGTCCGGCCGCGTGGCGGCGTAGATGGAGAGCATGCCGCAGTCCGTATAGGAGTTGGGGTAGCTGTAGATGGAGTAGGCGAGCCCGCTCTCCTCGCGGATCTTCTGAAACAGCCGGGAGGACATGCTGCCGCCCAGCACGCTGCTGACCACGGAGAACTCGTAGCTCTCCTCGCCGCCGATGCGCACGCCGGGAAAGCCCAGGCACAGGTTCATCTGCTCGGTGTCCTTCTCGCGGCACAGGCGCGCGGGGCGGGCGGCGTGCGTGCAGAAATCGCGCGGGCGCCGCGCAGCCGACCACGCGCACAGGTGCGTCTGTGCCAGCGCGACCACCTGGTCCCAGTCGTAATGCCCGGCCAGCGCCAGCACCGCGCCCTCCGGCGCGTACATGCCGCCCCAGTAGGCGCGCAGGTCCTCGCGGGTAAAGGCGGACACGCGCGCCTCGCTTCCGAGGATGGGCCGCGCCACGGGCTGATCGCCAAAGTGGGCCAGCATGATCAGCTCGTGCACCACGTCCTCGGGCGAATCCTCGGCCATGGCGATCTCCTCGAGCACAACGCCCTTTTCCTTTTCCAGCTCCGCGGGGTCGAATTTCGGCGCGGTGGCAAGGTCGCAGAGCACGTCCACGGCCAGCGGCAGGTTTTCGTCCACCACCTTGGCGTAGAAGCAGGTGCACTCCTTGGAGGTAAACGCGTTGAGCTGGCCGCCCACCGCGTCCATCTCCTCGGCGATCTGCCGCGCGGTGCGCCTGTGCGTGCCCTTGAACACCATGTGCTCCAGAAAGTGGCTCACGCCCGCCTCGGCCGCGGTTTCGTACTGCGAGCCCGCGTCCAGCCAGAGCCCGACCGACACCGAGCGCACATGGTCGATCCGCTCGCCGATGACGCGCAGGCCGTTGGGAAGCGTTACCTGGTCATACAAGGCATTGTCCCTCCCATAAACAGATGTGCTTATTTTCCCCGCCCCGGGGGCGAATCATGCGGCCCCCGCGCAGTCCGGAACGCTCCGGCGCGCGGGGGCCGCCTCGGGCTATGCCGTTTACCGCCTGGGCGGTCTGCCGCCGCGGTCGCGCCCGCCGCGGTCGCCGTCGCGGCGCGGGGGACGGCGCACGGGCATGGACTCGTCGTCGTACTGGATGTCGTTGCGGATCAGGTTGATGCGGCCCTGCGCGTCGATCTCGGCCACCTTACACTCCAGCTCGTCGCCGATCTTGACCACGTCTTCCACCTTCTCCACGCGGCCGTTGGCGAGCTTGGAGATGTGGATCATGCCGTCCTTGCCCGGCGCGTACTCGACGAACGCGCCGAAGGACATGATGCGGGCCACCTTGCCGGTGAACACATCGCCCACCTTGAGCTCGCGCACGATGCCCTCGATGATGGACTTGGCCTTCTGCGCCGCCGCGTCGTCCGTGGTGGCGATGAACACGCTTCCGTCGTCCTCGATGTCGATCTTCACGCCGGTCTCCTCGATGATCTTGTTGATCATCTTGCCGCGCGGGCCCACGACCTCGCCGATCTTCTCGGGGTTGATGAAGAAGTGGACGATCTTGGGCGCGTACTTGGAAAGCTGCGGGCGCGGGGCGGGCAGCACCTCGAGCATCTTGCCGAGTATGTGCATGCGGCCGTCGTAGGCCTGCGCGAGCGCCTGCTTGAGAATGGCCTCGTCGATGCCCTTGATCTTGATGTCCATCTGGATGGCGGTGATGCCCTGCGCGGTGCCCGCCACCTTGAAGTCCATATCTCCCAGGAAGTCCTCAAGGCCCTGTATGTCGGTGAGCACGGCCACCTTGCCGGTGTTCTCAACGTCCTTGATAAGGCCCATGGCCACGCCCGCCACGGGGCGCTTGATGGGCACGCCCGCGTCCATCAGCGCAAGCGTGGAGCCGCAGACGCTCGCCTGCGAGGTCGAGCCGTTGGAGGACATGACCTCGCTGACCAGGCGCAGGCAGTAGGGGAACTCCTCGACCGGCGGGATCATCGGCTCCAGCGCGCGCTCAGCCAGCGCGCCGTGACCGATCTCGCGGCGGCCGGGGCTGCGCATGGGCTTGGCCTCGCCGGTGGAGTAGCCGGGGAAGTTGTAGTGGTGCATGTAGCGCTTGGAATCCTCCACGCCGATGCCGTCGATGATCTGCTTTTCAGACACGGGGGCGAGGGTCGCCACGGTCATCACCTGTGTCTGGCCGCGGGTGAACACGCCGCTGCCGTGCGGGCGCGGGAGCACGCCCACCTCGCACCAGATGGGGCGCACCTCGGTGAGCTTGCGGCCGTCGGGGCGCACGCCCTCGTCGATGATGTGGCGGCGCATGACTTCCTTCTGAAGCGCGTACAGCGCGTCGCCGACCTCGCCCTCACGGCCCTCGAACTGCTCGGCGAAGTGCTCGGCAACCTCGGCCTTGACCTGCTCCTCGCGCGCGTTGCGCTCGGCGCGGTCGAAGGTCTCAAACATCCAGCGCACCTTTTCCAGCGCGTACTCGCGCACGGCGGCCTTCACGTCCTCGCCGGGCAAAACCAGCGGGAACTCCTTTTTCTCCTTGCCGATCTCAGAGACGATCTGGTTGATCAGCGCCACGATCTTCTTGATCTCCTCGTGGGCAAAGAGTATGCCGCCGAGCATGACCTCCTCGGAGACTTCCTTCGCGCCCGCCTCCACCATGAGCACGGCCTCGCTGGTGCCGGCCACGGTGAGGTTGAGAAGGGAGGCTTCGCGCTGCGCGTCGTTGGGGTTGACGATGTACTCGCCGTCCACATAGCCGACGTTCACCGCGCCGATGGGGCCGGCCCACGGGATCTCGCTGGTGGCGAGGGACGCGGAGGCGCCGATCATCGCGGGGATGTCGGGGATGTTGTTGGTGTCCACCGACATGACCGTCGCCACCACGGACACGTCGTGGCGCATGCCCTTGGGAAACAGCGGGCGAAGCGGACGGTCGATCAGGCGGGAGGTCAGGATGGCCTTCTCGGCGGGGCGGCCCTCGCGGCGGTTCCAGCTGCCGGGGATGTGGCCCACGGAGTAGAGCTTTTCTTCAAAGTCCACGCTCAGGGGGAAGAAGTCGATGCCCGGGCGCGGCGTCTTGGCCACGGTGCAGGTGGTCAGAACGCAGGTGTCGCCATAGCGCACGAAGCACGAACCGGAGGCCTGTTCGGCGTACTTGCCGAACTCGAGCGTGAGCGTGCGGCCGCCCAGCTCCATGGAGTAGGATTTGAACATGCGGATATCCTCCTTGTTTTCGTCGGTGCATCCGCACATGGACGCACGCCTGCGAGAAAAACTCGCACCCTAGCGTCCATGTGCGAATTGGGGAACATGGTTTTTGCTTGCAAACCGCGCCGCCGCCCGGAAACAGGCGACGGCGCGGGTCATGCCGTGAAAAGTGCTTCCGCCGCCCGTTACTTGCGCAGGCCCAGTTTGGCGATGAGGGCGCGGTAGGCTTCGATGTCCGTGCTCTTGAGGTAGTCCAGCAGGCCGCGGCGCTGGCCGACCATCA
>DXVG01000093.1 GCA_019409045.1 Clostridiales bacterium
GCGCCGGAGAGCGTGTCGATGGCGCGCTGGGTGAGCTTGGGGTCGATCTCGTCCAGCGTGAGCACCACCACATTGCCCTCGATAAGGCTGTCGATCACGTCGCAGCAGTCCTCCAGCGTATTGAGCGAGCACATCATCGTGCGCTGGCGCTGCGCGCGGGTCTGCGTGCGCGGCGCGGGCGCCTCATAGCCGCCAAAGCGCGAGCTCTCGCGGGGCGTGTAGTCGTACCCGGAGGTGCGCCGCGAGGAGGGCGTGGGCACGCGCGTGGAGCCGTAGCGGCTCTCCGAGCTCGTGCGCGGACGCTCGTCGCGCACGATGGTGCGCCTGCGCGTGTCCTCGGTGCGCGAGCGCTGCTGCTTGGGCACATAGGTCGACGGACGGCCGTAGCCGTCGTCGTACTCCTCGGCCGTCGATCTCTGGGGCGCCTCGTCGTCCACCAGTCCGATGAAGTTCAGAAATTTGTTCACGCCGCCCTGCTTGCGAGCCATTGCGATTCCTCCCCGATTATATCCTTTCGCCGAACAGCGCCCGACCGGGGCGCACCATCGTCGCGCCTTCCTCGGCGGCTACGATGCAGTCGCCGGACATTCCCATCGACAAAACGCGCATCTGCGCGCCCGGTATGGCCTGCTCCCGCAGGCGATCGAACCACATGCGCATGCGGCGGAAGTACGGCCGGACCTGTTCCGGGTCCGCGACCAGCGGCATGATCGCCATCAGGCCGTGTACGGCCACGCCGGAGCGCGACGCGGCCTCGCGCACGAACGCTTCCAGCTCCTCCTCCGCCACGCCCGCCTTCTGCGCCTCCCGGGCGATGTTGACCTGTATCAGCACCGGCATCGGCGCGTCCAGCGCCTGCGCGCGGCGGTCGATCTCCTCGAGCAGCTCGCGGCGGTCGAGCGACTGGATCATCTTCACCAGCGGCAGCACCTGCCGCACCTTGTTTAGCTGCAACCGCCCGATCAGGTGTATCTCCATATCCCCGGGCAGCAGTGGCGCCTTGGCCGCGATCTCCTGCACGCGGTTTTCGCCGATCACGCGCACGCCCAGCTCGTGCGCCAGGCACACCGTCGGGGCGTCCACGGTCTTGGTCACGGCGCACATCTCCACGCGGCCCCAGCGCGCGCCGGCCGCGTCCAGGCGCGCGCGCAGCGAGCGCAGATTGGCTTCAAGCGTTTCCCGTTGCATAGACTTCTCCTACTTGACAAGTACCGTCTGACCGACCTGCAATGCGCCGTCCGTCAGCGGCTGGATCAGCGCGTTGGTCCCATCGTCGGAGAGCACCTCCACCGGCACGAACGTGCCGCCGGGCATGTCGTAGAGCCACACGCCGGTCTGCCCGTTCTGGTCGTAGAGCGCTTCCGAGGCCACCGACAGGCCCGTCAGCTCGCTGCTGAGCGTCACGCGCCCGCCACGCTGGTAGAGCAGCGGCCCGATGGGGTCCTCCACCAGGAACACCGCCAGCACCTCGCCGTCGATCTTCTGAACGCGCGTGACCTTGGAGGAATACACCAGGTCCTCAAAGCCCTCAAAGCGCAGGTAGTACTCCTGATCGAGCACGGGGTTCCAGCTCTCGCCGTCGGTGAGTATGGCCACATACCATGCATCCTGATTTACCAGCCGGTACACGCTGGTGGTGCGCGAGCTGCTGTCGCTCAGGCTCCCACCCGCCAGCACCGTGCGCACGTCCGCGGGCGTGAGCGAGGACAGCGTATCGGGCGTGAGCGCGCTCTCGTAGCCGTCGGTGTAGAAGGAGATCACGCCCTGCTCGCTCGCGGTGGCCTCCGTGCGCCAGGAGGCGATGGAGTTCAGGCGCGTGGACTCGTCCTGATAGAGCTTGTTGAGGTTCAGATCCTCGCGCCGGTTGGCGCGCATGTAGTCCTGCCGGTTGACCATGGCGGTCTCAAGCTGCCGGGTCAGGGAGAGCAGGTTCCCCGTGGTCTGATGCGTCACAAGCGCCTTGAGCTCCAGCGCCTTCATGTCCACGATGCGGTCCAGCCGGTTCAGGTCCGTGTCCACGATGTTGTCCAGGATCGTCTTGTGATAGGCCTGTATGTTGGCGCGCACCGTCTCCAGCCGTTCAAGCTCGTCCTCGGAGTAGCCGGTGGAGTACAGGTAGGCGATCACGTCCCCCGCCTCCAGCAGCGTCCCCTCGGTCGCGATGTACTCCACGCGCGCGATGTTGCTGGAGGTGTACACCTCCTCATCGCGTATGATGATCGCGTCGGTCTTCTGCGCATAGGAGGTCGCGCCCTCCATGATCAGCGCCTCGTGCGTGCCAAAGCGCAGATGCGGGCGGACGATCAGAAAGACGATGATCAGGATCGCCAGCAGAAAGATATAAAATCTTCCGGTCACCCGTTTTCGGCGCATGTGTCTCCTCGCTCCAAACCTGTGTATCTCGCGCCCATGGCGCGGTTCTCGCGCATAAAATCGGACAGTCCTGTCCAACGTATACCATTATATTATAATCGCTTTGTGCGAAAGATGCAACCGGACACTCTTGACATTACCTAGACGAAATCATTATAATGGCGGAAGATTCAGGAGGCGAGAATGTGGTGAAATGGACGCAGGACGCGCTGGTGATCGGCGATTTCTCCATCCGCTACTACGGCATACTGATCATGCTGGGCGTGCTGGCGGGTGTGGCGCTTGCGATGTGGCGCGAGCGGCGGCTCGGCCTTGCGCGCGATACGACCATCGACCTTGCGCTGGTGTGCGTGCCCAGCGCGCTGATCGGCGCGCGGCTGTACTACGTCGCGTTTTCGTGGGATCTGTACAAGGACGACCTTTGGAAGATATTCTCCGTGCGCGAGGGCGGCATGGCCATCTACGGCGGCGTGCTGGCGGGCCTGCTGGCGGGCTGGGTGTTCTCCCGCGTGCGGAAGATACCCTTTTTCGCCCTGGCCGACCTTGCGGCGCCGTCGCTGGCGCTGGGGCAGGCCATCGGGCGCTGGGGAAACTTCATCAACCAGGAGGCCTACGGCTACGCGGTGAACGACCCGGCGCTCATGTGGTTCCCGCTGTGCGTGTACATCGAGGCGGACGGGCGCCGGCACCTTGCCACGTTCTTCTACGAGTCCGTCTGGTGCTTTGGCATCGTCATATTTATACTCTGCATGGAGCGCGCCGGCCGCCTGCAAAGGCGCGGGGACGCGTTTTTGTGGTATCTGCTGCTCTACGGCGCGGAGCGCGCCGTGGTGGAGGGCCTACGCACCGACAGCCTCATGCTCGGCCCGGTGCGCGTGTCGCAGGCGCTGGCGATCGCGCTTGCGCTGGGCGCGCTGATCGCGCTCGTGCTGCGCGGCCGCCGCAGGCGCGGCCGTCCGGGGCGCGGCGCGTAGCAAATCGGGCCGGAGGAAAGGGCGCGCGGCGGGCTTTTTCTTCCGCCCTCGCATTGCGCTTTGGGGTCGCCTATGGTATAATAATGTAAATTGGAATGCGCCGCGGCGCGGCGGCATACGGAGGGGACATACATGGCGGACTACATCATCTATACGGATTCCTCGTGCGACCTTCCCGACAGCATCACGGCGAGCCTGGGCGTGAAGGTCATACCGCTCTCGCTGACGATGGAGGGCAAGCAGTACCTCAACACCACCGACGAGCGCGGCATCCCCGACCGGGAGCTGTACGCCCGCCTGCGCGCGGGCGCGGTCGCCAAGACGTCGGCGGCGAACGCCGAGGCGTTTCTCAGTGCGATGGAGCCCGACCTCCAGGCCGGACACGACATACTCTACATCGGCTTTTCCTCGGCGCTGAGCGCCACCTGCTCGGTGGGCGCGCATGTGGCGGGCGAGCTGATGGAGCGATACCCGCAGCGCAAGGTGCTCGTGGTGGATTCGCTGTGCGCCTCTCTGGGGCAGGGGCTGTTCGTGTACCTGCTGGCGGGCAAGCAGAGAGAGGGCCTGTCCATCGAGGAGCTGCGCGATTACGCGGAGGGCCTCAAGCTCAACATCGCCCACTGGTTCACGGTGGAGGACCTCATGTTCCTGCGCCGCGGCGGCCGCATCAGCGCGGCGGCGGCGGTGTTCGGCTCGATCCTGAGCATCAAGCCGGTCATGCATGTGGACAACGAGGGCCGGCTCATCCCCGTCTCCAAGGTGCGCGGCCGCAAGGCATCGCTGCGCGCCATCGCGGACAGGGTGGCCGCCACGAAGCTCGACCGCCCGGATCAGACGCTGTTTATCAGCCATGGCGACTGCGAGGAGGACGCGCGCCTCGTGGCGGAGATGATCCGCGAGCGCACGGGCATGCAGGTGGAGGTGCTCAACTTTGTCGGGCCGGTCATCGGTTCGCATTCCGGCCCGGGCACGATCGCCGTATTCTTCATCGCCAGTGAGCGGTGACGGCGGGGAAGGAGTAGGGGAATGGTACGGGTATCGGCGGACAGCACATGCGACTTATCCCCAGAACTGATCGCGCGGCATGAGATCGCCATCGCGCCCCTGTACATCATCAGGGGCGCGGAGTCCCTGCGCGACGGCGTGGAGATCACTGCGCAGGATATATTCGACTATGTGGACAAGACCGGCAAGCTGTGCAAGACGTCGGCCGTGAGCGTGGAGGATTACATCGCGCTGTTTAAGCGCCTCACGGCCGAGGGCGACCAGGTGGTGCACATCACCATCAGCGCGGACATGTCCGCGTGCTATCAAAACGCCTGCATCGCCGCCGAGGAGGTGCCGGGCGTGTTCCCCGTGGACTCGCGCAACCTCTCCACGGGCATCGGGCATCTCGTGCTCGAGGCGGCGCGCATGGCGCGCGAGGGCTTGGACGGCGCAGCCATACAGGCGCAGCTTGTCCGGCTCGCGCCGTGCGTGGAATCCAGCTTCGTCATCGAGCGGCTGGACTATTTGCGCATGGGCGGCCGCTGCTCGGCGCTGACGGCGCTGGGCGCGAACCTTCTGCACCTCAAGCCCTGCATCGAGGTGCGCAACGGCGTCATGGGCGTGGGCAAAAAGTACCGCGGCTCGTTTGAAAAGGCGCTGTGCCAGTATGTGTACGACCGGCTCCACGGCCGGGACGACATCGCGCGCGAGCGCGCGTTTATCACCTGTTCCTCGTGCGATGCGCAGCTCGTGGCGCAGGTGCGCGCGCTCTGCGAGCGCGAGGGCGGCTTTTCCGAGATCTATGAGACGCGCGCGGGCGGCACCATCTCCAACCACTGCGGCCCGAACACATTGGGCGTGCTGTTTCTGCGCAAGGCGTAGACGGCTCCCCTCCCACGGCGCCCGCCTCCCGACTGCGCGGAGGCGGGCGCCGCCGCGCAGATGGGGCCGGAAATGGAGACGGGCCGTCGCGCTGCGGATCGCGACGGCCCGTCAAAAGGAGAAGATCATGAAGAAACATCCAACGCTTATATCATAGCAGAGGAATATTGAGATTTCCCCCAGAAGCGGTTAACTTCCGATAGAACATGCAAAGATAACACATGTGGCCGCGCGGGGCGTGTAATATCTCGGAAAACGCGGGCGCTGCGTTTGACAGCGCGTGCCCGGAATGCTATTATATACAAAAAAGCGCGGACACGCGCCGCGCGAGAGGCGGAGGTTGCCCATGAAGATAGCGCGATATATCGACCACGCGGTGCTCAAGCCCGCCATGACGCCCGAGGAAGTCCGAAGCGCCATACAGCTTGGCATCGACAACGACGTCTACTCCGTGTGCGTGCAGCCGCGCGACATCGAAGTGGCGCTCGCCATGTGCGAGGGCACGAACACGCTGGTGTCGTGTGTGCTGGATTTTCCGCACGGCTGCGGCGGCGCGCAGGCCAAGCGCGCGGCGGCGCGCGCGTATGCCGAGATGGGCGTGCGCGAGATCGACATGGTCATGAACTACGGCGCGGCCAGGGGCGGCGACTGGGCGGTCGTGCGCGAGGAGATACAGGCCGTGGTGGAGGAGGCGCACGCGCGGGGCGTGCTGGTCAAGGTCATCTTTGAGACCTGCGAAATGGACGAAAACTGCATCCGCGCGGGCGTGGACGCCTGCGTGGACGCGGGCGCGGACTTTGTCAAGACCTCCACGGGCTTTGCCGCCAAGGGCGCGACCCCGGAGGCCGTCCGCGCGATGGTGTCCCAGGCGGCGGGCCGCATACGCGTCAAGGCGTCCGGCGGCATTCGCAATATACAGGACGCGCGCGGCTATGTCCAGATGGGCGCGCAGCGCCTGGGCGTCGGCTATTCCACCACGCCCGTGCTCGTCGCGGGCGAGGGCGAGAGCGCCGAGGCGTACTGATACGACGAAAGACGGAGGCGGAACATGTATCCCATACTTGAAAAGCGTCGTCTCAACGAGACGACCACGCTGATGCGCGTGCTCGCGCCGCGCGTGGCCAAAAAGGCGGGTCCCGGGCAGTTTATCATACTGCGCATCGACGAAAACGGCGAGCGCATCCCCCTGACCATTGCCGGCTATGACCGCCAGAGCGGCAGCGTCACCATCATCTTCCAAAAAGTCGGCAAGACCACCATCCACCTGGACGAAATGAACGTGGGCGACAGCCTGCTCGACTTCGTCGGCCCCCTCGGCCGCGTCAGCGAGTACGGCGACGTGAAGGGCAAGCGCGTGGCCGTCATCGGCGGCGGCCTGGGCATCGCCATCGCCTACCCGCAGGCCGTGGCGCTGACCGAGCTGGGCGCGGAGGTGGACATGATCGTGGGCTTCCGCAACATAGACCTCGCCATCCTCATGGACGAGCTCAAGGGCGCGTCCAAAAACCTCATCGTCATGACCGACGACGGCTCCAACGGCAAAAAGGGCTTCGTCACCGACGCGCTGCGCGAGCAGCTCGAGGCGGGCGCGAAGTACGAGCACGTCGTCGCCATCGGCCCCATGCCCATGATGCGCGCCGTGTGCGAGATGACCCGCCCCTACGGCATCCACACGGTCGTGAGCATGAACCCCATCATGATCGACGGCACCGGCATGTGCGGCGGCTGCCGCCTCACC
>DXVG01000094.1 GCA_019409045.1 Clostridiales bacterium
GACAGGGACAGACAAGGCGCGTTCCTCCCTTTCTCAGCATGCCAAAAGAAGGGGCGCGATCCTGCGAAAGGAACGCGCCCCGCCCGACGCGATCGCGCCTATTGCGCGCTCTGCGTCACCAGAAGCTCCACCGGCACGCGCACGCTGGAGAGCACGTTGCCCTCCGCGTCGCGCGCGCTCTGCACGGCCACGGCCTCGTAATTGCCCGGCTCGAGCGCCGCGCCGAGCTGTACCGAGGTCAGCGCCTCGCCCGGCTCGATCGGCTCGGAGGTGTACACCGCCTCGCCATTCACCAGGAGCTCAAACACCATCGCGTTCGCGCTGTCGGCGCTGTTTTGCACCATCACGTCCTGCGAAAGCCCGCTCTGGTCGAACACCAGCACGCTGCCAAGCTGCGTGGACAGGTGGCTCTCGCCCACGCTCACCTCGCGCTCTATGCGGTAGGCGCGCATCTCCGCCAGCCGCGCGTCAAACTCGGCCTGCGCGCTCTCGAGCTCTACGGCCGCCTCGGCAAGCGCGCCGCGCTCCGCCTCCAGCTCCGTCTCCAGCCCCGAGATCTGCGCCTCCAGCGCCGCGGCCTCCTCCGCGCTGCGGCTGTTGGCCTCCTCCAGCGCCGCGCCCGCCTCGGCGATCTGCGCCTCCAGCGCCGCAATGGACGCCTCGCCCTCCTCGATCTGCGCGTGCAGGTCGGTCACGGTCTGGTTGGCCTCGGCAAGCTGCTCCTCGGCCTGCGCAAGCTGCTGCTGCGCGTCGGCGAGCTGCGCCTGCGCGGCCTCGACGTCGCTCGTGTCGGCGAGCTGGGACTCCAGCTCCGCAATGGCCGCGTCCTTATCCGCGATCTGCGCCTCCAGCGCAGCCACGCGCTCGCGCAGCTCCGCCTCCAGCGCGGCCGCGTCGGTCGCCGCGTCGGCGGTCGCATCGACAGCTGCGTCGGAAGTTACATCTGAAGTTATATCTGTAGTTACATCATCGGCTATATCCGTAGTCGCATCGGTCGCCGCATCGGCAGTCACATCGGTCGCCGTATCTGCCGCCGCGTCGGTCGCCACATCGGCCGTCGCATCATCGGCCGTCGCATCCGCAGCCGTATCTGCCGCCGCGTCGGTCGCCGCGTCCGCAGTCACATCCGCCGCAGCGTCGGTCGCTATATCGGCCGCCGCGTCGGTCGCAGCATCCACAGTTGCATCGGAGATCGCTTCGCCCGCCGCGTCCGCGGTCGCGCTCGCGGGCTCGACGCCCGCATCGGTCGCGCCCTCCAGCTCGGCAATGCGCGCGTCGCGCTCAGCCACGAGCGCCTCCAGCTCGGCGAGCTGCTGCGCCAGCGCCTCCAGCTCGGGCGTGGAATCCACCATCGCCAGCTCCTCGCGCAGCCGGTCGGCCTCGGCGGCGCCGGCCTCTACCTCGGCGGTGAGCGCGTCCACCTGGGCGGCGCCGGCCTCCACCTCGGCGGTGAGCGCCTCGACCTGCGCGTTGGCCTCGCCCAGCTCGGTCTCCACCTGCGCAAGCTGCTCCTCGGCGGTCTGCCGCGCGGCCTCAAGGTCGAACACCTGCACCTTGAGCGTCTCCAGTTCCTCCTGTGCGCTTTCGAGGGACGCGTCCCTGTCGGTCAGGTCCGCCTGTGCGGTCGAAAGTTCCTCCTGCGCGGCCGAAAGCTGCGTGGAAAGGCTCTGAAGCTGCGCCTCCAGCTCCGCCTTTTCGCCGGTGAGCTGCTCGCTCTGGCCGGTGGCCTCGGCGAGCGCCTCCTCGAGCGCGAGGTAGTTGTCGCGCTCCTGCTCGAGCTGCGCGTTCGCGCTTGCAAGCTCCGCGGCCGTCTTGTTGCGCTCGCTGTTGAAGTACACCAGCGCCGCGATCGCGGCCACGAGCAGTACAAGCAGTACCGTCAACCAAATCTTGTGTTTGCGCTCCATGCAACGGCCTCCTTGTCGCGCCGGGCGGCGCGGCCCGCGCGGTTTTATCCATACGTTGATTATAGCATAAACGAAAGAAAATAGGAAGCGTCTGCGAAGGGAAATCCTGCCGAAAAAAATGCGCCCGGCCGCGCGGGCTCAGGCGCGAAACGCGCGCTCCACCGGACCGCCGCCCAGGCACACATCGCCCGCGTACACCACCGCCGCCTGGCCGGGCGTGACCGCGCGCTGCGGCCGGGAAAACTCCACGCGCATGCGGCCTGCCTGCACCATCGCGCGCGCCGCCTGCAGCGGCTGGCGGTGCCGGAGACGGACTGCGCAGTCAAACCACGCGCCCTCGGGCGCGGGCGCGCGGCCCGCCAGCCACGAAAGCTCGCCCGCCTCGCAGGCCACGCTGTACAGAAGCGGCGAATCCTCGCCCTGCTGCACGATCAGGCGGTTGTTTGCAAGGTCCTTGTCCACCACGAACCAGCGCCGCCCGTCCCCGCCGCCGCCGATGCCCAGGCCGCGGCGCTGGCCGAGCGTGTAGTACATAAGCCCGTCGTGCCGGCCCACGCGCGCGCCGTCGGGGGTGACGATGTCGCCCGGCTGGGCGGGCAGGTAGCCGGAGAGGAACTTTTTGAAGTTGCGCTCGCCGATGAAGCACACGCCGGTGGAGTCCTTCTTCCCGGCCACGGGCAGGTTTGCCTCGCGCGCGATCTGGCGCACCTGCGACTTGCACAGGCCGCCCACGGGAAACAGCGCCCTGGACAGCGCATGCTGGTCGATCTGGTGGAGGAAGTAGGTCTGGTCCTTGTTCTCGTCCGCCGCGCGCAGGAGCGTATAGGCGTCCCCGTCCCTGCCGATGCGCGCGAAGTGGCCGGTGGCCAGCCTGTCCGCGCCGAGCTGCTCGGCAAAGCGCAGAAACGCGCTGAACTTGATCTCGCGGTTGCACAAGACGTCCGGATTGGGCGTGCGGCCGCGCCGGTATTCGTCCAGAAAGTGCCGGAACACGCGCTGATAATACTCGCGGGAGAAGTTGACGGAATAGTAGGGCACGCCGATGGCGTCGCACACGCGCCGCACGTCCGCCCAGTCGCGCTCGGCGCTGCACACGCCGCCCTCGTCCTTCTCCTCCCAGTTGTTCATGAACACGCCGATGACCTCGTGTCCCTCGCGCCGGAGCAAAAGCGCCGCGACCGACGAATCCACACCGCCGGACATGCCCACTACGATGCGCATTTTCGCTCCCCCCTCTACGCCTCGGGCGTGGCCGCGGGCGCGGGCGTGGGCGTGGGGCTGGGCGACGGCGTGGGCGTAGGCGTGGGCGTGGGCTCTATGATGACGCTCTTTTCCTGCATGCCCACGATCTTCCACTTGCCCTCGCTCTTCATCAGCGTTATGTCGTAGCGGCGGCCCTGCCAGGCGGGCACCATGGGGTCGGCCGAGTTTTTGCGGCTGGAGAGCACCGTGCCGGTGATGGAGGGCACGCGCTCGACCACGGTGCAGGTGGCGTAGTCGTCCCACGGCCACGCCCACAGGCTCTCGATGGTCAGCTCGTGCTCAAAGTCCGTGATGTTGTAGTCCACATAGGGCGAGCTTCCGTCAAAGGCCGCGGTCAGCGCGGGGTCTGCGCTCAAAAAGCTGCCGTGGAAGTAGTTGTTCAGCTCCGGCGCGTCCTCGCGCGTGAGGATGACCTCCACGCGCTTTTCCAGGCCGTCGTTCAATACGATGTAGACATTGGCCGTGTTCATGCACATGTAAAACGCGCACAGAAGCACCGACACCGCGATGGTGAACACCAGCAGGCGCGATGCGATGAACCAGATCAGCCGTCGAATGTACTTCAAGAGAAACTCCCTCCGGCGCGATGCGCCTGGCTATGTCGTGGGAACGGGCGGCGCGGCGGTGGCGGTGGGCGCCTGCGCGGCCTCGGCCTGCGAGGTCCCGGCCTGCGCGGCGTCCGTCTGCGCGGCATCCGTCTGCGCGGAAGCGTCGCTCTGCTCCAGAATGGCCTGCAACTGCGTCACCATCTGCTCGTCGGTGAGGCGGAACTTGAACACCACGCGGCGCGATGCGGAGCGGTCCTCTGCGCCGTCCGCGCCGTAGATCAGGTCGCTCTCCGAGCGGCCGTTGGCGGTGGTCACGTCGCGCAGGTGCTCGCGCGTGGCCTCGTCGATCTGCGCGTAGCCGTCGGCGAGCACATAGCTTGCCACGCTGTAGGCGCGCTGCTGCGACAGAAGCAGGTTGTCTATGTAGCTGCCCACGGAGTCTGTGTGGCCCTCGATGATGATCTCGCTGACGTAGGAGCGATACTCGTCGGAGAACAGCACGTCCAGATACACGGGCAGGAACTGGTCGATGCGCGCGCAGCCCTCGTCGGACAGGTCGGACCTGCCGGTGTCGAACAGCACGTCGCTGGCGAGCGCGATCGCGCCGCTGGTGGGGTCCACCGTGGCGGATATGTTCGCCTCGCGCAGCGCGCTGGACAGATCGGAGATGATCTGCGTGCGTATGCCCACGAGCTCCTCGATCTGCTGTTGCTGCCGGGCGAGCTGCTGCTGCTGGTCGGCGATCTGGCTGTGCTGCTGGGAAAGCTGCTGCTGCTGGCTGTCGAGCGTCTCCAGCGTCGCGGCCAGCTCCGCCTCCTGCGCGTCGAGCTCCTCCTGCGTCTTTTGCGCGGCCTCCTGCGCGGCGGCGAGCAGAAGCTGCTGCACGGCCAGGTCCTCCTGCGCGGCGGTGAGCTCAACCTGCGATGCGGCGAGCTCGTCCTGCGCGGCGGTGAGCTCGTCCTGCGATGCGGCAAGCTCGTCCTGTGCGGTGGCCAGTTCGTCCTGCGCGGTAGCCAGCGCGGCGCTCTTTTCATCCAGCTCGGTCTGCGCGGCGGCGAGCGCGGCCTCCTGTTGGGCGATGTCCTGCTCGCTCTGGGCGAGCGAGGCCTGCAGAAGCACCATCTGGTCGCGGCGCTCCTCGTAGTCGTCATACATCAGGAAGTACTGATAGAGTATGTAGAACAATACCAGTATGATCACCAGCACCAGCGCGCTCATCAGGTCGGAAAAGCTCAGCCAGAAGCTGTTTTTGTCCCCGCCGCTCGCTGCGCGCCTGCGCGTGCGGGTGTACTTGCTCATGCGCATATGCCCGCCCCCCTTACTGCTGGGGATACATGCGGCGCACGGCGTCCTCCAGCGCGGCCTGCGCCTGCTCCAGCGTGGCGCCGATGCGGTCCACCTGATCGAGGAACGCGTCCGCGCTCTCGCCCACGGCGGCGGGAAGCTGCCCGAGCGAGTCGGCGATGCCCTGGGAGAGGTAGTCCACGCGCCGCGTGAACTCGCTCATGTAATCGCGGAACGCGTCCAGCGTGTCGGACAGGTCCATGCGAAGCTGTTCGCCGATGCGCTGGCGGTTGGTCTCGAGCATGGCGCCGGTGGCGCGTATGTCGCCCGCGGCCTTCATAAGCCCCGCCGTGCTCTCGGCGCTGACCTCGCTGAAGCGCTTGAGCATGGCCTTTTGCGAATCCTGCATGGCCTGCACGCTGCGCGTCAGCTCTGCGTGCATGGCCGATACGCTCTTGAGGTACGCGTTCTGCTGCCCGGCCACAAGCTCCATCTTCTCCACGTTGGAGGCGATGCGCAGGTAGCTGTCGTCCGCGCCTGTGCGCGCGGCGTTGAGCTTTTGCATGTACTCCTCGAGCTGGCCGACCATCTTTTCAAGGGAGGCCTCGAGCTGCGCGGCGTTTGTGAGCACCTTGCCCGCGCCGTCCATGCCCTCGCGCACGAGGGCGGTGGCCTTCTGCTGGGCGTTGCAGGTATCCTGGATCACGCCGGAGAGGTTGGCAAACTGGCCGTCGAGCATCTGGTCCATGCGCTCGACGAAGCGGCCCGCCACCTTGTCGATCAGGCGCAGCTGCTGCTGCGTGTTGACGGTCACGAACTCCTCGAGGCTCTTTTGCATGGGCTCGGCCGCGGAGAGTATGATCTCCTCCAGCCGCTGGGTAAACGAGCCGTTCAGGTCCTCGGACATGGTCTGGATCAGCGCGGTCTGCTCCTGCTGGTAGATGGCGATCTGCGTCATCGGGTCCACGGACAGAACGCCCGCGTAGCGGCTCATCGCGCCGTAGAAGTCCTGCAGCGTGTGCTCGGCCGAGCCGCAGACAAAGCGCGTGATCAGCGTGAAGGCGATCGAGCCGACCACGCCCACGATGGAGGTCATAAACGCGTAGCGCATGCCGGGGATGAGCGTGACGATGGACTGCTGCACCGATTCCGCGTCGGACATGTCGAACCCGGACAGGCCCATCGCAAGGCCGATGAGCGTGCCCAGAAAGCCCAGGGACACCATCAGCCCCGGGATCGCCTCGGCAAAGGAGATGCGGCCCGGGCCGTAGATGGCGGTGTCCTCGTTGATGTAGTCCTCCACGTTGGAGGCGTTGTGGTACACGCCGTCGGCGAAGAACAGGTTGTTTAAGTATTCGCTCCAGTGCGGGTACAGGCAGCCCTTGCCCAGAAACTTGTCCTCCTGCCAGGACCGCTTGCCCGTGGCGCCCTGCTTGATGGAGCGTATGGCGCGGCGGATGGTCGCGCGCGTGCGGGAGACGGGAACGATGCAGCGCACGATGCCCACCACGAACAGAAGCACGATGACGATGTACACCAGCAGGTTGACGATGCTGTCCACCCCGCCGGATGAACCCAGAAACATGTCCAGAAAGCTCATAGTTCCCTCCCATTCCAGGCGATATAGATACTTCAAGTATACCATCGGAAAGCGGGCGGAAAAAGGCAGATGGCGTGACGAAAACATGACAAATCGCCCGCCCATGGAGGGTTTGCACAATTATCGGCCGCGAAGTTGGAAATTTCGCTGCGGGCGCGCGGGTTTGACGGCGCGCTTTCGGCGACGCCGCTTTTCACGCCCTGCAGAATCTGCGCCCCGGGAGGGCGAAAAAGAGCCCCGCGGGCCGGTCGGACCCGCGGGGCTCAGAGCGTTGACAAAGCCCCCAAACGCAAAAATCACTTCCGAAAGAAAACAAG
>DXVG01000095.1 GCA_019409045.1 Clostridiales bacterium
GGTGCATCTCCCGCCAGCTCTGGTGGGGCCACCGCATCCCCGCCTTCTACTGCGACGAGTGCGGCGAGATCACCGTTTCCCGCGAGGACATCGCCGCCTGCCCCAAGTGCGGCGGCCACGTCCATCAGGACGAGGACGTGCTCGACACATGGTTCTCCTCGGCGCTGTGGCCGTTCTCCACGCTCGGCTGGCCGGAGAATACGGAAGATCTTCAGTACTTCTACCCCAACAGCGTGCTCTCCTGCGGCTACGACATCATATTCTTCTGGCTCGCGCGCATGGTGTTCTCCGGCATCGAGCAGATGGGCAAGTGCCCGTTCCATGTGGCGCTGATGCACGGCCTGGTGCGCGACGCGCAGGGAAGGAAGATGAGTAAGTCCCTCGGAAACGGCATCGACCCCATCGCCGTCATCGACAAGTACGGCGCGGACGCGCTGCGCTTCTCGCTGGAGATGGGCGTGTCCCCGGGCGCGGACGTGCGCATGTCCGAGGAGAAGATAGAGTCCTTCCGAAACTTCGTCAACAAGATATGGAACGCCTCGCGCTTCGTGCTGATGAACCTCGAGGGCTTTGCGCCCGAGGGCGTGCCCGCCGCGGACGATCTGGAGCTGTGCGACAAGTGGATACTCACAAAATTCCAGGAGACCGCCCGCGAGATCACCGACGACCTTGAAAAGTTCGAGCTCGGCCTTGCCGCCACCAAGCTCTACGACTTTGTGTGGAGCAACTTCTGCGACTGGTACATCGAGCTTGCCAAGCAGGGGCTCAACGGCGGCGACGAAAAGTGCAAAAAGGCCACGCAGGAAGTGCTTTACTATGTGCTGCTGGGCACGCTGAAGCTTCTGCACCCCTACATCCCCTTCGTCACCGAGGAAGTGTACAGCTACCTGCCGGGCGTGGAGGGCATGCTCATCACCGCCCGCTGGCCCGAGGTGCGCCCCGAGTACGATTTCCCCGCCGAAGCCGCGCGCATGGAGGGCGTGATGGAGGTCATCCGCACCGTGCGCAACCTGCGCGCCGAGATGAACGTCGCTCCCGGCCGCCGCGCCACGCTCATCCTCAAGCCCCACGAGGGCTGGGGCGAGGCGCTCGCCGCCGCGGAGGGCTACTTCCGCCGCCTGGCGTTCGCCAGCGCCGTGGAGGTGCTCGGCGCGGACGCGCCCAACCCGGAAAAGTCCGCCTCCGCCGTCACCGGGCCGTGCGAGCTGTTCATGCCGCTGGGCGAGCTGGTGGACGTGGACAAGGAGATCGCCCGCCTCGAAAAGGACAAAAAGAACGTCGAGGGCGAGATCGCCCGCGCGCAGGGCAAGCTGGACAATCCGGGCTTCGTCGCCAAGGCCCCGGCGCACCTGATCGAGCAGGAGAAGCAGAAGCTCGAGACGAACAGGGGCCTGCTGGTCAAGCTCGAAGCGCGCATCGAGGAGATGCGGGCGCTGCAATAAGCGACAATCGGAAAAAAGAGGGGGCCGTCGCGCGTGCCGGACGCGCGGCGGCCCCCAGAGCGTTGATAAAGCCCCCAAACGCAAAAATCACTTCCGAAAGAAAAGAAGCGGAAGTGATTTTTGCTTCCTGCGTCAGCATCGCCTGCAAACTGCGGTCACTTACGTCCATGTAAGCTCCCTTTTTACGCGCGCCCTTCCACCAGCGCGCGGTGCAGCGCGCGTATGGAGGCGGAGAGGTCGCCGCCGCGCACGCGCAGGAGCAGGTGGTCGCTCCACGCGCACAGCCTGTGGGCGCGCACGCCCGCGGCCTCCAGGGCGGCGGCCGCGCCGGAGGCGAGCGCCATTGCCTCCGGCGAGAGCACCGCGACCACCGCGTCGCCGCCGCGCAGCGCCCTGCCGGTGACGCAGGGCACGCGCGTGCGCGCGTCCGGGCCGATGCGCGTGCCCGCGGCCTCCGGGTGGAAGCTGTTTTTCAGCACCGTGGGGATGCCCGCGCGCGCCACGGGGCGCAGGCTGTCGGGGTGCAGCACCTGCGCGCCCATCGAGCCGAGCAGCCGCATCTGGCGATAGCTCAGCTCCGGCACGCGCACGGCGCCCTCCACGAGCCGCGGGTCGGCGGACATCAGGCCGTCCACGTCCGTCCAGTTTTCATAGGCCAGCGCGCCCGTCGCGCCCGCCACCAGCGCGCCGGTCACGTCCGAGCCGCCGCGCGGGAACGTGCGCACGCTCCCGTCCGGCATGCTGCCGTAAAACCCCGGCAGCACGGCGCGCTCGAGCGGCCTGAGCAGCCGCAGCGTCTGCGCGTAGGTGCGCTCCATGTCCACCGAGCCGTCCGCGCGGAAGAACACGCACTGCGCCGCGTCCACAAACGCGCACCGCAAAAGCCGCGCCATCAGCTGCGCGCACAGGTATTCGCCCCGGCTGGCGGCGTGGTCCGCGCCCAGCGCGGGTATGTCCGCCTCCGCGCGGCGCAGCTCGCGCTCCACGTCCACGCCCAGCGCCACCGCCATTGTGCGGAAGCGCCCCATGGCGGCCTCCAGCGCCGCGGCGTCGCCCAGAGAGGCGCGCAAAAGCAGGTCGGTCACCTTTTCGTCGCCCTCAAACCGCTTTCCCGGCGCGGAGACCACCACGAAGCGCCGCGCGCGGTCTGCGCGCACGATCCGGGCGACGCGCTCCATCCGCGCGGCGTCGGCCAGAGAGCTTCCGCCGAACTTGCACACGATCATAGACATTCCTCCAGCGCGCGGCGCGGCGCGTCGCTTCGGCCGCGCGAGTGCTCACCCGGCATAGTATGGCGCATTTCGTCCCCGGGTGCGCGCCCGCGGGAGTGGGCGTGCAAACAGACTGTGTTCTGTTTTATTTTTGTAAACTTGCGAAAGAACGGAGGTTTTTTTGCGTACATGTGGTATATACCTTCTGTACGGGTGGGCCGTCAGGCGCGCAAAGCGACTTCGTGCGGTTCGATAAAATTGCTGCAAAATGTCGGATGGCGGCAGGAATCGCCGTCCGCGGCGGCGAATCTTTAACATCACATCCCCGAGCGGGAAACATACACGCTGCAAGAGGTGCACATGGCGGGCAGATTTTCAGACGCATGGCTGGACGAATTGCGTTCGCGCGTCAGCATTGAGGAGGTTGTCTCCGAGTATGTCCGCCTCAAGCGCAAGGGCAGGCGCTCCTGGGGACTGTGTCCGTTCCACAACGAAAAAACGCCTTCGTTCTCCGTAGACCCGGAGACGCAGCTTTTCTATTGCTTCGGCTGTCACAAGGGCGGAACGGTCATACAGTTCGTCATGGAGCTGGAGCGCATGGACTTTCCCGACGCGGTCAGGCTGCTTGCAGAGCGCGCGCATCTGCCCATACCGGAGGACACCCGGCCGTCGGACGCCGTGCGCGCGGACGAGCGCGAGCGCATCTACGCGGCAAACGTGACCGCGGCGCGCTTTTTTCATCAGACGCTGTGGACCGACGAGGGCGCGAAGGCGCTGGACTACCTCTACCGGCGCGGCCTTTCCGACGCGGACATACGCCATTTCGGGCTGGGATTCGCCCCGAACGGATGGGACGCGACGCTTCGCCACCTCAAGGGCGAGGGCTTTGACGAGGCGACGCTGGAGCGCGCGGGGCTGGTGGTGCGCCGCGAGGGCGGCGTATACGACATGTTTCGCGGCCGCGCGATCTTTCCTATCATCAGCGCGCAGGGCAAGGTGCTCGGCTTTGGCGGCCGCGCGCTGGGGGATGCGCAGCCCAAGTACCTGAACACCGCGGACACGCCCGTGTTCAACAAGCGCAAGGGGCTCTATGCCCTCAACTTCGCCAGGAAGGAGCGCGGCGCGGGGCATCTGGTGCTCGTGGAGGGGTACATGGACGCGGTGTCGCTGCGCAAGCACGGCGTGCAGGGCGTGGTGGCGACGCTGGGCACGGCGCTGACCGAGGAGCAGGCGCGGCTGATGAAGCGATACGCGCCGGAGGTGTGGATCAGCTACGACGGCGATCCCGCCGGGCAGAAGGCGGCGCTGCGCGCGCTGGATATACTCGAGCCCACGGGCCTGCGCGCGAAGGTGATCGACTATCCGCAGGGCATGGACCCGGACGATTTCATCCGGCAGCGCGGCGCGGCGGGCTTCGAGGCGCTGACAAAGTACGACGCCACGCACTACCGCATGCTCCGCGCACGCGACGGGCTGGACTTGGCCACGCAGGAGGGCATGACGCAGTATGCGATGAACTGCTGCGCGATCCTGCGCCGCGTCAAGAGCCCCATCGAGCTGGAAAACCACCTGCGCAGGCTGGTGGCGGAGACCGGCTACGACCGGGAGACGCTGCTTGGGCAGATCGGCCAGAGCGCGCAGGAGGCGCAACAGCGCCCGCGTCCGCGCCGGGAACAGGCGCGGGAGGGCTTGGGCGAGGCCGAGGCGGCGAGCCGCGCGCTTCTGACGCTGCTGTGCGAGGGGCGCATCCCCGCGAGCATGGTCGAACCGGGCGATTTTGAGCCGGGCGTCATGCGCGAGTGCGCGGCGTGGTTAATCGAAGGCAAAGCGGTCAATGCTTTTCTGGAGGGGCTGGACGACGAGGGCCGCGCGCGCGTGCTGCCCGCGCTGAACTACCAGCCGATCCCCGACGGACGCGAGGACGCGCTGAAGATGGCCGAAGACAGCCTGGACGTCATCCGCGCGGCGCGCCGCGCCGGGGAAATGGAGCGATTGCAGGCGCAAATTGCGACCGCCGACGCCGACGCGCGGCGGGAGATATACCAAAGAATAGAGAAGCTCTATGGACAGCTTCCATGAGCATGACCGGTCGAAAGGAGTGACCAGCATGAAAAAGCCGAACGCAGAAGTCATGGAAGCCCGCGTGCGCGAGCTGATTGAGACCGGCAAGAGCAAAGGCATGCTGACATACAAGGAGATCGTCGAGATGCTCGGCGATATTGAGATGGACTCCGAGCAGTTCGACAGGATACTGGACACGCTCTCGGGCCTGAATATCGACGTGGTCAAGGACGAGGCCATCCCCGAGGCCGACCCCCTGCCGGACACCGCCGAGGAGGAGATCGACCTGTCCGTGCCGGAGGGCATATCCATCGACGACCCCGTTCGCATGTACCTCAAGGAGATCGGCAAGGTGCCGCTTCTGACCGCCGAGGAGGAGATCGAGCTGGCAAAGCGCATGGAGGAGGGCGACGAGGAGGCCAAAAAGCGCCTCAGCGAGGCCAACCTCCGGCTGGTGGTGTCCATCGCCAAGCGGTATGTGGGGCGCGGCATGCTGTTCCTGGACCTGATCCAGGAGGGAAACCTCGGGCTGATCAAGGCGGTGGAGAAGTTCGACTACCGCAAGGGCTATAAGTTTTCGACGTACGCGACCTGGTGGATCCGCCAGGCCATCACGCGCGCCATTGCGGACCAGGCGCGCACCATACGCATACCGGTGCACATGGTGGAGACCATCAACAAGCTCATCCGCGTATCGCGCCAGCTTTTGCAGGAGTACGGCCGCGAGCCGCTGCCCGAGGAGATCGCCGAGGAGATGGGCATGCCCGAGGACAAGGTACGCGAGATCATCAAGATCGCGCAGGAGCCGGTGTCGCTGGAGACGCCCATCGGCGAGGAGGAGGACAGCCATTTAGGCGACTTCATCCCCGACGACGACGCACCCGCGCCCGCCGACGCCGCGGCCTTTACGCTGCTCAAGGAGCAGCTTATGAGCGTGTTGTCCACGCTTACGCCGCGCGAGGAGATGGTGCTCAAGCTGCGCTTCGGCCTGGAGGACGGCCGCGCCCGCACGCTCGAGGAGGTCGGCCGCGAGTTCAAGGTCACCCGCGAGCGCATCCGCCAGATCGAGGCCAAGGCGCTGCGTAAGCTGCGCCACCCCAGCCGCTCGCGCAAGCTCAAGGATTCCATCGACTGATGTTGCCCGCAGGCGCCATATCGTTGGATGCGCGGCTTTCGGCCATACGCGACCTGGCCGGGAGCTGCGCCTGTTTTGCCGACATCGGCGCGGACCACGGCCGCCTGAGCGCGCACATGCTCCAGCGCGGCCTGTGTGCGCGCGCGCAGCTTGCCGACATCTCCGAGGCATCGCTGCGGAAGGCGCGCAGGCTGATCTACGGGCTCGGGCTGATGGAGCGCGCGCGCTTCTGCGTGGGCGACGGCGCGCTCGCACTGGTCGAGCGGCCGGACGTCGCCGCCATTGCGGGCATGGGCGGGCAGACCATCGCGGGCATCGTGGAGCGGGGCAGGGAAGTGCTGCGCGGGGCGAGGATCGTCATGCAGCCCAACGTCGCCGCGCCGGAGCTGCGCGCGCGGCTCCAGGCGGCGGGGTTTTGCATCACCCACGAGGCCATCGCCCGCGACGGCCGCAGGCTGTATATCGTGATCGCGGCGCAGGCGGGCGACATGCGCCTGACGCCGGAGGAGATCGAGGTCGGCCCGGTGCTGCTCAGAAGCGGCGCCCCGGAGCTTGCGGACTACGCGGCGTTTCGGCTGCGCGTTGCGCGCAGGGCGCTCGAGGGCGCGCGAAAGGCGCGGCGCGAGACGCGCGATTTTGAGCGCGAGATCGAGATTTGGGAGGCGGTGTCGCATGGCGACCGTTCGTGACATACTTGCGCTGCTGGAGGGCATCGCGCCTCTGGAGACGCAGGAGGAGTGGGACAACGCGGGCCTGCTCGCGGGCGACCCGCAGGCGCGGGTGACGCGTGTGCTGGTGGCGCTGGATCTGTGCGCGGAGGTGCTCGCCGAGGCGAAGGCGCTGGGCGCGGAGCTGATCGTCACCCACCATCCGATACTCTTCCGCGCGCGCCGGAACCTGCGCGAGGACGACCCCGAGGGCCGTCTGCTGGCGGAGCTGATCCGCGCGCGCGTGGCGCTGATCGCCATGCACACGAACTTCGACAACGCCGAAAACGGCGTCAACCGCGCGCTGTGCGAGCGGCTGGGCGTGCGAAAGAGCGAGCCCCTGGAGAGCTGTCTCTTATA
>DXVG01000096.1 GCA_019409045.1 Clostridiales bacterium
CACCCGCTCAAGGGATTTCACCCCTTGAGAATCCCCAAGCGCGCAGCTCGGGGCGGTTTCGCGTTCTTTGTTGCGCCTTGGCCATCCCCGCGCCGGGGGGCGGGTCAGGAGAGCAGGGCGCGGTCGTTGGCGAACTCGCTGCCGCTGGCCGCGGAGAATTTTTCCAGCAGGTCCTCCACGGTCAGGCGCTTTTTGGCCTCGCCGGCGATGTCGAGGATCACGCGGCCCTCGTGCATCATTACCAGGCGGTTGCCGTGCTGTATGGCGTCGCGCATGTTATGCGTCACCATCAGCGTGGTCAGGCGGTCCCGGTTGATCACGCGGTCGGTCAGCTCCAGCACGCGCTCGGCGGTCTTGGGGTCGAGCGCCGCCGTGTGCTCGTCCAGCAAAAGCAGCTTCGGCTTTTTCAGCGTCGCCATCAGAAGCGTCAGCGCCTGCCGCTGGCCGCCGGAGAGCAGGCCCACCTTACTGGTGAGGCGGTCCTCCAGCCCCAGCCCCAGTTCGTGCAGAAGCGCGCGGTACTTTTCACGCTCGGCCGCGCTGATGCCCCAGCGCAGCGTGCGCCTCTGCCCGCGGCGGTTGGCGAGGGCGAGGTTTTCCTCGATGCCCATGTCCGCCGCGGTGCCCATCATCGGGTCCTGGAACACGCGGCCCAGAAAGCGCGCGCGCCTATACTCCGCCATGCCGGTCACGTCCACGCCGTCCAGCAGTATGCGCCCGCTATCCGGCCGCCACACGCCCGCGATGGCGTTGAGCATGGTGCTCTTGCCCGCACCGTTGCCGCCGATCACGGTCACGAAGTCGCCCTCGGCAAGCGTCAGGCACAGATCGTCCAGCGCGGTCTTGGCGTTCACCGTGCCGGGGTTGAACGTCTTTTGCACGTTTGTCATTTCAAGCATGCGCGCCACCCCGCTTTCCATGGGTAAAGTAGCGGCTCTTCCAGTACGGCACCGCCAGGAACACGGCCACCACCAGCGCGGACAGCAGCTTGAGAAGGTCCGTGTCCAGGCCCATCCAGATGACCGCCTGATACACGATGTAGTAGATCACGCCGCCCAGCGCCACGCTCAAAAGGCGCAGCGCGAAGTTGCGGAAGATGCGCGAGAACAGCGCCTCGCCGATGATCACCGCCGCCAGGCCGATCACGATCGCGCCGCGGCCCATTTGCACGTCGGCAAAGCCCTGATACTGCGCAAGCAGCGCGCCCGAGAGCGCCACGATGCCGTTGGAGATCATCAGCCCCAGCACCTTGTTAAAGCCCGTGTTGATGCCCTGCGCGCGGCTCATGCTGATGTTGCAGCCCGTGGCGCGCAGCGAGCAGCCGAGCTCCGTGCCGAAGAACCAGTAAAGAAGCGCGATGAGCACGATCACGAACACCGCCACGATCAGTATGGTGTTTTCATACCATGCGACGTCGCGCAGCTTCTGCATGCTCACCAGCACGTCGTAGTTGCGGGCGTTGATGGCCTGATTGGCCTTGCCCATGATCTTGAGGTTGATCGAGTACAGCGAGAGCTGCGTGAGGATGCCCGAGAGGATCGCGGGGATGCCCATCAGCGTGTGGAACAATCCCGTCACCAGCCCCGCGGCCATGCCGCACAGCACGGCCACCAGCATCGCCACGATCAGCGGCGTGCCCGAGATCATCAGCATTACGCACGCGGCGGCGCCGGTGCAAATGGAGCCGTCCACCGTGAGATCTGCGATGTCGAGCACCTTATAGGTGATGTACACGCCTATGGCCATGATGCCCCAGATCAGCCCCTGGGCGATTGCGCCCGGCATGGCTCCGAGCAGACTTGAGATCGACATGCGTTTCCTCTTTTCCGTTTGGATGGGGAGGCCGCGCGGCCGCGTTTGGCCGCGCGGCGGCTTTGGCGCTTAGCCGATGGCGACGTAGTCCTCGGGGACGCTCACGCCCAGCTCCTCGCAGATTTCGGGGTTGTACTTCTTGGTGAAGGTCGGCGCGTACTCGATGGGCATGGTGGTGATGTCCTCGCCGCCCTCGAGTATGCGCACGGCCATTTCGCCCGTGGCGACGCCCAGGTCGTAGTAGCTGATGGACAGGGTGGCCACGCCGCAGCCGGAGCAGATGCCCTCCTCGCCCGCGATGATCGGCACGCCCGCCGGGCGGCACACGCCGTCGATGATGCCCGTGGAGGAGGCCGCGGTGTTGTCCGTGGGAACGTAGATCACGTCGGCGTACTCACAGGCCGCGCCCGCCACGGCGGCAAGGTCGTTGGAGTCGGAGAAGGCGAAGTCCTCGCACTCGATGCCCGCGGCCTCGAGCGTCTCGGTCACCACCTGCACCTGATAGACGGAGTTGGGCTCGGCGGAGCAGTAGAGCATGCCCACGGTCTCGGCCTCGGGGAACAGCTCCATGAGCATGGCGGCCTGCTGGTCCAGCGGCGCAAGGTCGCTCGTGCCGGACACATTGTAGCCGGTCACGCCGTCAAAGTCCGGGATGTCCAGCGCCACGCCGTACTCGGTGACGGACGTGCCCAGGATCGGTATGTCGTAGGTCGCGGTGGCGGCGGCCTGCACCGCGGCGGTGGCGTTGGCCATGATCAGGTCCACGCCCTTGGAGACGAAGCTGTTGACGATGGTGGCGCAGGTGGCGGAGTCGCCGGAGGCGTTCTGCTCGTCGAAGGTGACGCGATCGCCCAGCGCCTCGGTCAGCGCGTCCTTGAAGCCCTGCGTGGCGGCGTCCAGCGCGTCGTGCTGGACGAGCTGGCAGATGCCGACGGTGTAGGTGGTTTCCTCCGCGAGCGCGCAGGTGCAGCCGAGCGCCAGCGCGAGCGTCAGGGCCATCGCAAGTAGCTTTTTCATTGTTTCCGCTCCCTTTCATGCTTGAAGTGTGTATACAGAAAGGCGGCTCCCGTCAAAATCAACGGAAGCCGCCTTCAAGTATCCAAAAAATACTTCAGCCGTTCAACCTTGATCTCTCCGGGGCATGGCAAACAGATCCCGGCTAAATCGGAACTGGACGAAAATGGCGGAGGGGACGGCAGAGCGCGTCATTGCGCGGCAAATATCCTGCGGATTGTGCATCGACAGCGCCTCCCCTTTCGCTAAATATGCAGGAATTATACGTCAAAACTGCAAAACTGTCAAGGACGCCTGTGAAAAACTTCGGTTAAGGAAGCGCTGCCTCACAGCATCTGGCTGAACTCGATCTTCTCCCGGTTCGGGCCGTAGAATGTGAAATAGCGCACGCCCCTGTCCCAGAAGGGCAGAAACTCGATCTGCTCGTTGACCAGCTCGTAGCCCAGCGCCTTCACCGCCTCGAACGCGGCCTCGATGTCGCGCGCCTTGAGCGCCAGGTGGTCGATCGCGCCGGGCCTGCCCGCCGCCTCGTCGCTCTCGTAGGTCTCGATCATCACATCGCCCAGCCGCAGGAAGGCCACACTGCCGCCGTCGGGTATGGCCGTGCGCAGCGCCACCTCAAAGCCGATGCTCTCATAAAACGCGATGGTCTTTTCGATGTCGGCCGTGGGCACGCCCACATGCTCCAGTCCCGAAAGGTTCTCCCGAAGCTCCATGATACACCTCTCCCTTTCTACACAGGCGGAAGCCGCGAAATGCAGCCTCCGTCTGCGCCTGTCCGCGTCAGTCGTACGCGCCCGCGTCGCTAAGCGCGGCGACCACCTGTTCAAAGCCCTGGGCGACGCGCGGGCCGGGGCGGCTGATGAGGTCGTCCGTGAGGGCGTAGACGTGGCCCTCCTGCACCGCGCGCAGTTCGCCGTAGCCGTCCAGCGCGCAGAACTGCTCCGCCGCGGAGCCGTCGCCGTAGTCGGAGATGAGGATCACGTCCGGGTCGGCGGCGACGATGCCCTCCAGGCTGTACATCGGCCACGCGTACTCGGAATCGGCGGCCACATTCACGCCGCCCGCCATGGAGATCATCTCGTCGATGAACGTGCCCGGGCCCGCGGAGTAATCGCCGTACTCGCCGAAGGAGAGCGCGAAGTACACGCGGGGCGCGTCGCCGGAGAGCTGCGCATCCGCGGCCGCCGCGTCAAAGGCGGACTGTATCTCGTCAAGCAGCGGCACGGGGTCCGCGCCCACCACCGCGGCGATGAGCACGATGCCCTCGTACAGCTCCTCCAGACCGGTGGGCTCCACGCACACCACGTTCAGCCCCAGCTCCTCCAGCGTCGTGATGGCGTCGGCCTGCAGCGTGGTCGAGGCGAACACAACGTCCGGGGCCGCGGCGGCGATCAGTTCCATGTTCGGCCCGGCGTAGTCGCCCATGCGCGGCAGCTCCGCGGCCTCGGCGGGGTAGTCGCTGTACTCATCCACGCCCACGAGCAGCTCGCCCGCGCCCAGCGCGTAGAGTATCTCCGTGTTCGCCGCCGTGAGCGAGACCACGCTGTCCACCGATTCGGGGACTTCCACCGCCCGGCCGAGGCCATCGGTCAGATCGTCCGCCACATAGATCGCCGTGGGGCCGTCCGCGCCGCCGATGATACCGATGGTATCGTCCGAAACCTCGATTTCCGTCTGCGCGTCCGCGCCGCCGATGGCCGCCTCCTCGGCGAGGCCCAGCGGCGTGAGCAGCAGCGCCAGCGCGAGCAGCAAAGAGCAGAATTTCCGTGTCAAAGCCATGCTTTCCTCCTCCCCGCGGCCCTCCGCCGCGAGATCAAGATGTATCCATTCCGGCGCGGCGCGCTCGGGTCTTCTGGCTCGGCATCGACTCCCGCGCCGCCTTCCCATCCGTCAGACAGTGGCGTTCGGCGCGGGATCCGCCTCACAGCAGCGGGGGCTGCGCCGGATTTTCACCGGCTTCCCCTCGCTCGCGCGGCAAATGGACCGCTATCAGTATACGCCATTTCGGCAAAAAGCGCAAGCGGAACCGCGCGCCGGGGACGAACGTCCAACCAATATACGGCATTTTGGAGGTGGAGGTATGAAGCGCATGCTGTGCGCGCTCATGGCGCTGCTGTTTCTGACCGCCCCCGCGCTCGCGGAGGCGTCGGGCAATCTTCTGGGGCTGAGGCTGCTTGCCGACATGACCGACGGGACGCACAGCGCCGTCCTGTCGCCGCTGAGCTTGCAGATGGCGCTCTGTATGGCTCGCGAGGGCGCGGCGGGGGAGACGCGCGCGGAGCTGGACGCGCTGTTGGAGGGGGAGGAGATCGACACTGCGGCGCTGCTTTCCAACGCGCGCTACGCGGACGCCTACGCCCTCGAGGGCGGGAGTGCGCCGGGGCTGCGCTTTGCAAACGCGGGCTTCGTCGCCCCGGGCTGCGAGGTATTGCCCGAGTACAAATCGCGCGTGGACGCGGAGTGGTTTACGCTGGACGCGGACGCGCAGAGCGTCAACGAGTGGGTGTCCGAGCAGACGAACGGCCACATACAGACGCTGCTGGAGGGGCCGCTCTCCCCGGAAGTCCTGCTCTGCCTCGTCAACGCGCTGTGCCTTGAGGCGAAGTGGGAGACGCCCTTCGCGGAGGAAGACACGCGCGTGGCCGCGTTCCATGCGCCGGACGGCGAGGTGGAGGCGGACTTTATGTACACGGAGCACGCCTTCCGCTACGGCGAGCGCGACGGCGCACAGCTCGTGCGCCTGCCCTACGAGGGCACCACGCTTGCCATGTACGTCGTCCTGCCCGAGGCGGGCGGCGTGCCGCAGGCGCTCGAGGCGCTGTGCGCGGAGGGCATGGCCTATTTTGAGGACATGCAGGCCGGCCCGGAAGTGCACCTGTCCCTGCCGAGTTTCTCGCTCTCCTCCGGCGGCTCGCTGCTTGAGGGGCTGAAGGCGCAGGGGCTGAACGTCGCCGCAGGCGAGGGCGCGGACTTTTCCGATCTGTGCGCGCAGGACGTCTACATCGGCGAGGTCCTTCAGAACGTGCGCGTGGACGTGGACGAGGACGGCACCAGCGCGGCGGCGGTGACGGCGCTCTTGCTGTGCGGGAGCGCCATGCCCGTGCAGCCGCCCGAGGCCGTGGAGATGACCGTGGACCGCCCCTTCATCTTCGTCATCGCCGACGAGGCAAGCGGCGCCATCGCCTTTGCCGGGGTCGTGACAGAGGCGTAACGCAAACATACAGGCGGCGCGGGGAGAGCGTTCCCGCGCCGCCTTTCTGCGCCAAAAAGCCGCCCCGAAGGGCGGCTCCAGAAGATTGACCTTACTTCGCGTTCTTTTCGTTGATCGCGGCCTGCGCGGCGGCGAGGCGGGCGATCGGCACGCGGAACGGAGAGCAGGAAACGTAGTTCAGGCCCATCTTGTGGCAGAACTCGATGGACGACGGATCGCCGCCGTGCTCGCCGCAGATGCCCAGCTTGATGTCGGGGCGGGTCTGACGGCCCAGCTTCGCGGCCATCTCCACGAGCTTGCCCACGCCGTTCTGGTCCAGACGGGCGAAGGGATCGCTTTCGAAGATCTTCTTGTCGTAGTACGCGCCCAGGAACTTGCCCGCGTCGTCGCGCGAGAAGCCGAAGGTCATCTGCGTCAGGTCGTTGGTGCCGAAGGAGAAGAACTCGGCCTCCTTGGCGATCTCGTCGGCGGTGACGGCCGCGCGCGGGATCTCGATCATCGTGCCGATGTGGTACTTCATGTCCAGACCGGACTCGGCGATCAACTCGTCGGCCACCTTGACCACGACGTCCTTGACGAACTTCAACTCGCGGGCCTCGCCAACCAGCGGGATCATGATCTCGGGCACGATGTTGTACTCGGGATGCTCGCGGCTGACGTTGATGGCGGCGCTGATGACGGCGCGGGTCTGCATCTCGGCGATGCAGGGATAGGTGACGGCCAGACGGCAGCCGCGGTGGCCCATCATCGGGTTGAACTCATGCAGGCCGGCGATGATGTTCTTGATCTCGGTCACGCTCTTGCCC
>DXVG01000097.1 GCA_019409045.1 Clostridiales bacterium
CGCGTGCGCAGCGCGTGCAAAAGCTCCGCATCCCCGGCAAAGTCCTCGTCCATATCGCGCAGAAGCTCCGCGGGGGAAATGCTCTTTTCCTCAAACACGAACTGCCGCACGGCGGCCAGCGCGTCTACGGCGTTGGCAAAGCCCGTCCCGTGGATGCCGTAGTTGTTGTACTTCGCGCCCTGGCTTATGTCCTGACCGGTTTTGAGGCAGTCGGTCATCATCACGCTCTGCCACGGCGCGGGCTCGATGAATATGTTCTTTACGCCGTCGGTGATCTCCCTTGCCTTGCGGTTCAGCACGTCCGTCACGCACTGCTGGAAGGCGGCAAAGTCCTTCGCGCCCTCAAGCCCTGTCTCGCACGCCTCGCGCACCACCTCGGCCAGCGGCATCGCGCCGATGTTGGGGATGTCCATCGCCACGCCCGGCACGATGAACTCCCAGCACGCGGCGACGGTGTAGTTACGCGCGTCCTCCGGCGCGTACCCCAGCGCGATCAGGCCGGGGATGACCACGTCGTCGTTGGCGTACTGCGGAAAGCCCAGCCCCTGCCGGGTCAGCTCGGTACACCGCTCGTACACCTCCAGCGGCGTGTCCCGGTTCACGCGCAGGTTGATCTTCGGGTCGATCCTGCGCATCTCCAAACTGGCCGTCAGGCACAGCGCGGTCAGCGGGTTGGAGGCGTCCCGGCCCTCGCGGTCGCAGCCGCCCAGCATCATGCTCTGGCCGTTGTCGCCCTGCTGCATGCCGGTGTAGAGGTCGCTGTCGCGGTTGAAGGTGAGGAAGAACTCCTCCAGAAGCTCCAGCGCCTCCGCCTCGCTCATGCCCTTTTCCATATCCGCCTTCAGGTACGGCCACATGTACTGATCAAAGCGCCCCACCGTGTTGTGGTAGACGTTGGAAGCCCACAGGGCAAGGTGCAGCATGCGAAACATGCGCAGGGCGTTTAAGAAGTCCTTCGCGCCAAGGCGCATGGCGTCCCTGAGCCCCTCGCCGTCGGGGATGGCGTCGGCGTAGCGGTCGGCAAAGGCGATCACCGCATCGATGGTCTCGATCGCGGCCTCGAGAAAGTCGCGGTCGCCGCGGCCGGCGGCCAGCGTCTCCTCCGCCTGCGCGCGCCGCGCGAGCAGCCCCCCGGCGAGCACGCCCTCGTAGTCCGAGGAGATGTTGCACACGCGGCCCTGCTCGTGTATGAAGTGCCCGGCGAACAGGCGCTCGCGCTCGCCCTCGGCGTATATGTCCGGAAACTCCGCAATGGTGCGAATGCCGGGGATGCGCTCGTCCTTGCGCACATACACGCGCTCGTTCTCCAGCAGAAGCCGCAGCCTGCGCGCCGCGCGGCGGGACAGGGGCATGTCCTCGCGCTGTATCTGAGCGCGGATATCCTCTACGACCTCCGGCGCCAGCGGCGCACGCAGCGCCCTGTGCTCGCCCTCCACGATCCATGTAAGCAGCGATTGAATCCTCTCCGTCATAGTATTACCGCCTCGATTCCGTATTTGTTGAAGATCTCCGTATCCAGGTTCGGCTCCCGCTCCGTGTCGAAGCTGGGGGCGTAGGTCTCGCCCAGAAGGCCGTACTTCGCGCCCGCGGAGCGGTTGTAGCGCAGAAGCTCCACGCGCTCGAGGTTCTTCGCGCCCGCCACCAGCCGCGCGGTGGCCTCCAGGTTCTGACGTGTGTCGTTCACGCCGGGGATGACCGGCACGCGCGCCCGAAACGGCACGCCCGACTGCATCAGCGCGCGCAGATTTTCGAGGATCAGCTCGTTGGATACGCCCGTGTAGCGCCGGTGCGCCTGCGCGTCCACCAGCTTTATGTCCATCATCACAAGGTCCAGCCTTCGCACGACCGACAAAAACGCCTCGCGGCCGGCGTAGCCGCTCGTCTCAATGGCCTTGTGTACCTCCGGCAGCCGGTCGCACACGTCCTCGACGAATTCGTGCTGCATCAGCGCCTCGCCGCCGGAAAAGGTCACGCCGCCCTCGTTCATGCGCAGTATGGGCGCGTTGCGCCGTATGCGCGCGGCCACATCGCTTGCCCGCATGGGCGTTCCGGCGATCTGGATCGCGCGGCGCGGGCACACCGCCGCGCACATGCCGCAGGCCGTACACGTCGCGGGCCGGGGCGGCGGCCCCGCGTCAAAGCCCGAGGCCGCCTGCGGGCATACGCGCATGCACTCCCCGCAGCCCACGCACAGGCTCTTTGTCACCGTGCGCTCCGCGCGGGGTTTGAGCCCCTCGGGGTTGTGGCACCACTCGCAGCGCAGGGGACAGCCCTTGAGAAACACCGCCATGCGAATGCCCGGGCCGTCGTAGAGCGCAAACTCCTCAATATCGAATACCACGCCGGTCGTGTCGCGCATGCTGCAACCTCCGCTCCACTTATATCCATACCTGCACGGCCGCTTGACAAAACGCGCAAAGCGCCGTATCATGAAAAAAGCCATATTTCTAAGGGGGAGGCGCCTATGCCGCTGTCCAACGGAAGGATCAAGCTCACCGACATCGCCCGATTGACGGGACACACGGTCGGCACCGTCTCCAAGGCGCTGCATGACAAGCCGGGCCTTTCGCCCAAGACGCGCGAGCGCATACTCCGCATTGCCCGCGAAAACGGCTACATCGGCAACGCGCTGGCGGGCTCCCTGCGCTCCGGCACCACCCGCACGGCCGCGATCATACTCGGCGACATCGCAAACCCCCTGTTTGCCATCATCGCCAAGGGGCTGATCGCCGCGCTGGCGCGCGTGGGCTACAGCGCGATACTGCTCAACAGCGACGAAAACGGCGCGGAGGAGGAGCGCGCGGTGGTCACCGCGCTCTCGCGCAACGTGGACGGCGTGCTGCTGTGCCCGACGCAGCGGGACACGCAGTCCGTCTCGCTCCTGCAGCGAAACGACACGCCCTGCGTGCTGGTCTGCCGCCACTTTGAGGGCGATACGTCCCTGGACAGCGCCGTGTTCGACGACCTTCGCGGCGGCCGCCTGGCCGCGGAGCACCTTCTGGCGCTCGGCCACCGCGACGTTCTGTTCCTCGCGGGCCCGGAGTGCGTCTCCAGCGCGCGGGAGCGCCGTCAGGGCTTTTTCGAGGTCATGCGCGCCGCGGGCGTCCAGCCGGACCCCGCGCTCGTGCGCGAGGTGCCCATCACCGCGGACGCGTCGGACAACATCGCCCGCATACTCTCCGAGGAGCGGCACTACACCGCCGTGTGCGCGTTTTCAGACTATGTGGCGTGGCAGGCGCTCTACGCGCTCAACGAGCGCGGCGTGCGCGTGCCGCAGGACGTGAGCGTCGTCGGCTTTGACGACATACACTCCGACATACGCCTTCCCATACCGCTGACCACCGTCGGCTGCGACAAGCGCGGGCTGTGCGAGCGCGCGGTCGAGCTGCTCATGCGCCGCATCGCCGAGCCGGACGCACCCGCCATGCACGCGTGCATGGAGACGGCGTTTATCACCCGCGGCACCACGCGCGCGCGGGACTGACCCGCACCGCCGCACAAGCTCCCCCGGAAGGCAATCGCTTCCGGGGGAGCTGCGCGTCTGCCGGTCCTCAGACGTCGATGCGCGTGTAGCCCAGGTACTTGACCATCGCTTCGGACACGGCGCGCTCCCAGTCGCCGAAGGTGAAGGTGGTGTGATGCCGGAAGCCGCCGTAGCAGATGTTCTGCATCTTGCGCTGGAGGTTCTCGGAGTGCATCACGCCCGGCGTGCCGAAGAAGGCGGGCTCGATCTCGTCGGTGGTGACCTCGCCCGTGCTCAGGTAGAACTGGCACTGGCCGTTGTCCGTGCGGCCGCCGGAGAAGGTGACGATGCCGGGGCGGATGCGCCCCACGTTCAGCCCCCACGAGCAGTTTTCGCCGGAGGTCTTTACAAACATCTTGTGCTCCTCGATCACGCCGGGCTCGGTCATCATGTCCACCGGCACGGGGCCGCAGTGGAACAGGATCAGCTTGTTCAGGTCGGTCCCGTAGTTGTTGTTCAGGTCGCAGCAGGCCACCGAGCCCTGCGAGGCGGCGTGCAGCGCGGCCATCGGGTAGACGTTGGAGACGTCGGTCTCGCACGCGGCGGGCACGCCCATCATGTTCAGGCAGCCCAGCAGCGAGCAGGGCGCGATGTGCAGCTCATCCTGCAATTCCGTCCAGCAGCGCAGCGCCACGGCGCCCAGCGCGTTTTCCTCGATGTAGGTCTCCAGCGTGGCGCCCAGCCGCGCCAGCGTCTTTTCGGCGTACTCCGGCGCGCCGTCAAAGCGCATGGCGGCGTGCAGCCGCTCCACCCACTCGCGCACGCGCGCGTCGCCCTCGCCGATCTTGTTGTAGCGCGCCAGCAGGCCCGTCAGGTCGTAGCTCTCCACCTCCACGCCGCGGCGCTCCATGGCGACCTCGTCGTAGCGCACGCTCTTAAAGGCCGTGGTGCGCGCGCCGAACGCGCCTATGCGCAGGTGGCGCAGCTTTTTGACGATGCGGCAGATGGCGGCAAAGTCCCGCAGCTCTGCGTCGAAGTCCTCGCTCAGAGGATGCATCACAAACGGCTGGCCGGAGGTGAACTTGAAGTCCATCTGCTTAAACACGCTGCAAAGCCCGAGCTTTCCGCAGAACGCGTCGCGGCGGTTGGCAAAGTCCATCTTGCCGATCTCGTCCGGGTAGGCCTGCACGAGCACCGGCACGTTCACGTCGCACAGCGCGGCCTTGATGCCGTTCTCGTCGCCAAAGTTGGGCAGGGAGATGATCACGCCGTCGTACTCGCCGTAGTGCTCGTCCAGGAAGCGATGGTACTTCATGCCCTCCTGCGTGGTCTCCACCGCGCCGTAGCGCGTCAGAGACGCGTCCATCATCAGAAGCTCGATGCCCTGTTTGGCGGCGGCCTGCGCCATCTCCCGGCGCGCGTCGCTCAGAAACTCGCTGGGGAAGAATCCGCGGTTGGCCACCAGAAGCGCCATTTTCATCATTGTCATTCCTCCTGATTTGTACAAAATTCACAAATTGCATTTTTGGGCCAAAAAATCGGCCATGAAAAAACGATTTCCATACATTGAACTTCAGAATAATTCTATCATACGTCCATTCTTCCGTCAAGCGCGAAACGCGATGAGGCGAAAAAAACTCCGGCCGCCCGCGCGCCGCCGCCGTGGAAAATTACCCTGCCGTCCCGAAAGTTTCGAACGCGCGACACAGCTTTTCCTTGCCCGCCCCCAAAGAATATAGTATAATAATCGGGTAACAGTTCGTCGGGGGAGGGCTTTGCATGCGTTTGAAGGCGGTGGCGATCGGCCGCGAGTGCTACGAGGGCCGCGGCGCGCAGGGCACGTTCTATCAGGGGGACACGCTGCTTCTGATGGAGGAGATGCTGCGCAACTACGCGGGGCAGGTCAAGCTGATCTACATGGACCCGCCGTTTCTCACCGGCGAGCGATTCGTCATGCGCGTGCGCGTGGGCGCGGCGGACTGGAAGGCGAGCAAGGGCTCGCTGGTATTGCCCGCGTTTTGCGACGATCAAAAGCCCGAGGACTACTACGCCATGATGCGCCGCGTCGCCGAGGGCTGCCATGCGCTGCTGCGCGAGGACGGCATGCTGTTTCTGCACTGCGATTTTCGCACATCCGCGCGCCTGCGGCTGCTGCTGGACGACGTGTTCGGCGAGGGCAACCTGCTCAACGAGATCGTCTGGACCTATCACACCGGCGGCACGGCGCGGCGCTACTTCAGCCGCAAGCACGATACCATACTGTTCTACCGCAAGACGAAGAAGTATGATTTCAACATATCCGCCGTGCTGCGCGCGCCGACCGAGCCGAGGAAAAACCACATGCGCCGCCATGTGGACCCGGACGGCCGCGTGTACCGCTCCATACGCTCGGGCGAGCGCGTGTATACCTACTACGACGACGATCCCGTGCCGCCCAGCGACGTGTGGGACGATTTGAGCCACCTTCAGCAGCGCGACCCGCAGCGCACCGGCTACGACACGCAAAAGCCGCTGGCGCTTCTGGAGCGCATCGTGCGCTGCGCCTCGCGGGAGGGCGAGCTCGTCTTAGACCCCTTCGCCGGCTCGGGGACCACGCTGGAGGCCGCGCACATGCTCGGCAGGCGCTTTGTGGGCGTGGACAGCTGCCCGCTGGTCCCCAACATACTCCGAAGGCGGCTGGCGGGCGCGCCGTGGGAGCTGGTCCGGGAGAGCGACCTGGCCGAAGGCGCGTGCGAGGCGCAGCTTTTCAAGGGCGTGGGCTTCTACCACGTCCGGCCCGAGGTCGTGCCCGTGGACTGGGAGCAGATCGACAACTGGGCGCTCGGTTACATGCAGGATGATGAGACGCTGCGCGTGCTCGCGCAGGCGTCGCGCACCGCCAGGACGCCCGAGCTTCCCCGGGAACTGGAGATCCCCGTATACGACGGCCGCGTCGCGCTGCGGCTCACGGACGTGCGCGGAAAAAGTTACTATTATGGAATGATGCGCGAAAAGAATTAACAACATGGCTGTATAATAATTCGCATCAAGCTCTTGGAGGAAAGCGGCATGGCAAAAATATCGTTTGATACCGACGCCTGCAAGGGATGCGGCCTGTGCGTTCAGGCCTGCCCGCGCAAGCTGATCCAGCTCTCCACGCACATCAATCAAAAGGGCTACAACGCGGCCTATTGCACCGACGTTGAAAAGTGCGTCGCCTGCGGCATGTGCTATCAGATGTGCCCCGACTGCGTGATTCGTGTGGAAAGGGAGGCGTAAAGATGAACCGACAGATGATGAAGGGCAACGAAGCCATCGCGGAGGCCGCGGTCCAGGCGGGCTGCCGCTATTAC
>DXVG01000098.1 GCA_019409045.1 Clostridiales bacterium
TCCTTGTCTTGCGGGCTTTCTCAACGCCCTGACAGTCTGTTGACTTTGTCAACATACTGCGCCGCCCCGGATCTTAGATCCGGGGCGGCGGTCTGCGCGCGGGGCAACCGAAAGCCGCGCCCCGGCGGCGCCTTACCGCCTGTTCGGCCTTCTCTTGAGGCCAAGCAGCCGGATGAAATCGTGAAACAGGGAGGCGTCCACCGGCGCAAACATCATCCATTTTCCGTCGTGATAGGTCTGCGCCTCGTCATAGACCTTCTGAACCTGCGCCGAGTAGCTGTCCCGGTCCGCTTCGAACTTTGCGCGCTCGTCCCTGCCAAAGACGATCATAAAGCCCACGCAATTCTCCCTTGCGTACAGCGCGCACAGCGTCTTGCCGCCCCGGCGATACTTGTATTCGTACTTCCAGGCCTTGCCGCCCTTGCCCCACAGGCGCTCCATGTCGTACCGTTCGTCGATCAGCGCGCACAGCCGGTCCCACACATCGTACAGGGGTCCTCCGACCAGCGCCGTCATTTCCTCCTGGGTTGGCGTCGTCTCAGGCATAATAAACCTCCTGAATCCCGTCATGCGAGCGCCGGCCTCGCCGCGCTCGTCCGTCTCTGAAAACAGAGGAAAAAACAGGCCGCCGGAAACGGCCCGCGACGCGGGGTTCCCGGCGGCTGCCTGCGCTCACAGGTCCAGCTTCATGTCGCCGTAGCGTATCCAGCCCTTTTTGCGCATAAGTTCCGAAAACAGCAGCGAAAGCGCCGCGGGCAGCGCGATGTGCAGGATCAGTATCTTTATCAGCACCGTCGCCGCGCCCTCGTCGGCCATGGCCGCCCATGTGCCAAACTGCCCGACCAGCCCGGAAGTGCCCATGCCCGCGGACGCGGAGGTGTTCTTCATCTGGAAGATCGTGGTCGCCAGAGGCCCGGTGATAGCCGAGGCGAGCGTGGGCGGGATCAGGATCGCCGGGTGCGCCAGTATGTTGCCCACCTGCAGCATCGACGTGCCCAGCCCCTGCGCGATCAGGCCCGCCACGCGGTTTTCGCGGTAGCTCGACACGGCGAAGCCCACCATCTGCGCGCAGCAGCCCGCCGTGGCCGCGCCCGCCGCCAGAAGCAGGCCCTCGCCCATGACGCCGCCCTCCGGCACGGTGAAGATCATCGCCGCCAGCGCGGCTGAGGAGATCGGCGCGGTCAGCACCAGCCCGAACACCACCGATACGATGATGCCCATCGGGATCGGCTGCAGCGTGGTCGCCATCTCCAGAAAGCGCTGCAGCGCCGCCACCGCGTTGTTGATGCCCGGCGCGCTCCATGTGCCCACCAGACAGCCGGACACAATGGACACCACCGGCACCACGATGATGTCCACCTTGGTCTTGCCCGCCACGAGGTTGCCCAACTCCGCGCCGACCACGGCGGCGAAGTACGCGCCCACCGGGCCGCCGAGCTGGTAGCCCAGCGCGCCGGTCGCCGCAGAGGAGAAGATCGCAAGCGGCACGACCTTCAGCCCGTAGGCGATCGCCACGCCGATGGCCGCGCCCACCACGGGCGAGGAGGCCGATACGATCTCGCCAAAGGGCTCAAGAAACGCCAGCGCCGGGATCATGGCAAGCTGGGAAAGGATCAGCCCGATGATCAGCGAGGCAAACAGGCCTAGCGCCATGGCGCTCATCGCCTCGAGCAGATAGCGCCGGTAAAGCCTGCGCGCCAGGTTGCGAAACGTCATTGCACACTCCCCCGATCTCAAATGCGCGCCGCCATTACATCTTCGCCTTTTCCGCGTCCTGCTTGCGCAGGCGCGCGCGCTGTATCTTGCCGGACACCGTCTTGGGCAATTCGTCCACAAACTCTATGATGCGCGGGTACTTGTACGGCGCGGTGACGCGCTTGACGTGCTCCTGCAACTCCTTCTTGAGCGCGTCGCTGGGCTCGTAGCCGCGCATGAGCACCACCGTGGCCTTCACCACCTGTCCGCGGTCGGGGTGCGGAACGCCCGTGATCGCGCACTCGATGACCGCCGGGTGGCTGATCAGCGCGCTCTCGACCTCGAAGGGGCCTATGCGGTAGCCGGAGGACTTGATCACGTCGTCCGCACGGCCGATGAAGTGGTAGTAGCCCTCCTCGTCCGCCCACACCATGTCGCCGGTGTGGTACATGCCGTTTCGGAAGGCGTAGCGCGTCTGCTCGGGGTCCCTGTAGTAGCCCATGAACAGGCCGCACGGCCTGCCCTCGGACACGTCCACGCACAGCTCGCCCTCCTCGCCGCGCTCCACGTCGCGCCCGGTGGCGTCCACCACGCGGATGTGGTAGTGCGGGCTGGGCACGCCCGTGGAGCCGGGCAGGGGCTCCATCCACTTGTGCGTCACAAGCAGCGGCGTGGTCTCGCTCTGGCCGAACGCCTCGTAGATCTTCACGCCCGTCTGCCGGTAGAACTGATTGAATACCTCCGGGTTGAGCGGCTCGCCCGCGCACGTCGCCCACGAAAGCGCGGACAGGTCGTAGCGCGACATGTCCTCCTTGATCAGAAAGCGGTAGATCGTCGGCGGCGCGCAGAAGCTGGTCACGCGGTACTTTGCGAGCATCTCCAGCATCCTCTGCGCGTTGAAGCGGTCAAAGTCGTACACGAAATTCACCGCGCCCGCGATCCACTGGCCGTAGAACTTGCCCCAGCCGCACTTGGCCCAGCCTGAATCGGCGGTGGTCAGGTGGATGCAGCGGTCGGTCAGGTTGTGCCAGAACGCGCCCGTGATCAGGTGGCCCAGGCCGTAGCGGAAGTCGTGCGCGAGCATCTTGGGCATGCCGGTCGTGCCGGAGGTGAAGTAGATCAGCATCACGTCCTCTGCGCCGGGCGTGAAACAGCCCTCCATGGAATCAGGCGCGTCCTTCAGCAGGCGGTCGAAGTCCTCAAAGCCCTCGTGCGCGCCGCCCAGCGCGGCCATGACCCGCAGCCCGGGGCAGTTTGCCCGCGCCGCGCGCACATGGCCGAGCAATTCCTCCTCGCCCACGCAGATCAGCGTGTGCGCGTCCGCGGCGTTTACGCGATAGGTGATGTCCTTTTCGTGCAGTTGATGGGTCGCGGGGATCTGTATGGCGCCTATGCGCATCAGCCCCAGCGCGCACAGCCAGTACTCGTAGCGCCGCTTGAGCATCAGAAGCACCGGATCGCCGCGCCGCACGCCCAGCGCGCGCAGCGCGTTTGCGGCCTTGATGGACAGGCGGGACAGCTCGGAAAATGAGAACACATGTTCCTCTCCTGCGTCGTTGACCCAGATCATCGCGGTCTGGTCCGGCGCGAGGCGGGCGTACTCGTCGATCACGTCGCGCGCGAAGTTGAAGCCCTCGGGCGCTGTATAGGAATAGTTGGCAAGAAAGTCGTCCTGATTGGCATAGTCCGGCCTTGTAAAGCGCGACAAAAGATTCATGGCATCCTCCGTATTCTGCCTACGGAATCACCATCGCAAGGAACACGCACGTCTTGTCTCCTACCGCCTGCATCGCGTGCGGATGGATGGAGTCGTAATACGCGCTGTCGCCCTCGTTGAGGATCATGTCCTGATCTCCGACCTTGAGGCGCAGCGCCCCCTCGAGCACATAGTCAAATTCGTGCCCCTCGTGGCTGTTTGTCTCCATGTCGGCGTTGGTGCCGGGTTCCACGGTCACAAGCAGCGGCTCGATCTTGCGGTGGTTGAAGTTATAGGCGAGATTTTTGTAGACGTAGTGGCTCGCCCGCTTGACGAGCGTGCCCATGTTGCGGCGGGTCAGCGCGCAAACGCTCAGGCGCGGCGCCTGCCCGGTCAAAAGCGTCGTGGTGTCCACGCCATAGAGCTCGCTCAGCTTGATGAGCAGGCTGATGGACATGTCGATGCGGCCGCTCTCGTAGGCCTCGTATTCCTCGGGAGAAAGCTCGACCTTTGAGGCGACCTCCGCAACCGTAAAGTCCGATATCTCGCGCAGTTCTTTCACCCGCTGGGCGATCTGCCTGACCTGATCGGACACTGGGACCCCTCCTTTGCCGTTGGAATTGTCTAATAGTATACCGCCTTTTCCCCCGCCTGACAAGTGCAAAATTTCCAATTTCTATGTTGACGCAGTGTGCGCGATACATTAAAATCTATCTCGGCCCGGCGCGCGAAGCGCGCCGCGGCGATCAAGAGGAGGGGGATATGCGATATGCAGGACCAGGAAGTACGTTTTCCAATGAAATGGCACAAGTTTCTCATCTACTTTTCCCTGTGGCTTGGCGCGATCATGAATTTGATCTTCGGCATCGTCATGCTGGCGGGAGGGCAGTACGGCGGGTATGCGGCGTACGTCTACGAGGCGTTCCCGGTGCTGCGTGTGGTGGATATACTCATGGGCCTTGTCATGATCGCGCTGGCCGCGCTGTGCGTGGTCGCGCGCTTTGCGCTTGCGAAATACCGGCGCAAGGGGCCGGGGCTTCTGCAGCTCGTCTACGCCGTCAGCGCGCTGAGCTACCTGATCTACCTGATCGTCGCGGTCACCTCCATCGGCGGCTCGAACATCGGCGCGCAGCCGTGGATATACCTGGGCGTGAGCGTGTTTATGATGATCGTCAACCGCATCTACTATCAGAAGCGCGCAATGCTCTTTGTCCACTGACGCGATGAAGTTTCGGTAAAACCGCTTGCGGGGCGCGGCGGCGCGTGCTATAATATCGGCAATACGGCGATGAAGAAGAGAGTAGCCGCGAAGCAACGCCCCCAGAGAGCCGCGCCCCTGGCTGAAAGCGCGGCGGCAGCGCCCGCGTCGAAGTTCGCTTTGGAGCCTTTCGCTGAAACGGCAGTAGGCGAAACGGTCCCGTCCTCCGTTAGAGGGACGAAGAGGTCGCCATTGCGACAAACTTGGGTGGTACCGCGGAGCTTCGCTTCGCCCCTTGCGGGGCGGAGCGCTTTTTTGCGCCCGTGCGCGGGCGCGCGGAAAGGAGAATGGACCTTGGAAAATCAGCTTCGTCAGATTCGGGAAAACACGCTCGCGCGCCTTGCCGAAGCGGCGGACAGCGCGGCGCTGGAGCAGCTTCGCGTAAGCGTGCTGGGCAAAAAGGGAGAGCTCACCGGCATACTGCGCGGCATGGGCAAATTGCCCGCCGATCAGCGCCCGCGCATGGGCCAGATGGTCAACCAGACGCGCGCGGACATCGAGGCGGCGCTGGAGGCGCGCGCTGCCGAGCTGCGCGAGGGCGAGAAGCTGTCCCGCCTCGCACGCGAGACCATCGACGTCACCGTGCCGGTCGCCCCGCGCTCCGCGGGCGCGTTGCACCCGATGAACACCATCCTCGAGGAGCTCGAGGACATATTCATCGGCATGGGCTACGAGATCGTCGAGGGCCCGGAGGTCGAGTACGACCACTACAACTTCGAGCTTCTGAACCTGCCGAAGAACCACCCCGCGCGCGACGCGCAGGATACGTTCTACATCGACGACAATATCGTGCTGCGCACGCACACATCGCCCGTGCAGGCGCGCATCATGACCACGCGCAAGCCGCCGATCCGCATCGTGTGCCCGGGCCGCGTGTACCGCGCCGACGAGGCCGACGCCACGCACTCGCCGGTGTTTCACCAGATGGAGGGCCTGGTCATCGACGAAAACGTGACGATGGGCGACCTCAAGGGCACGCTCGACGCCTTTGCCGCGCGCCTGTTCGGCGAGGGCGTGACCACGCGCTTCCGCCCGTCGTTCTTCCCGTTCACGGAGCCCTCGGCGGAGGTGGACCTCACCTGCGCCAACTGCCACGGCCAGGGCTGCCGCATGTGCAAGGGCACGGGCTGGATCGAGGTGCTCGGCGCGGGCATGGTCAACCCCAAGGTGCTTGAGATGTGCGGCATCGACTCCCGCAGATACACCGGCTTTGCCTTCGGCATAGGGCTTGAGCGCATCGCGCTGCTCAAGTACAACATCCCCAATCTCAGGCTCATGTACGAAAACGACCTGCGCTTCCTGACGCAGTTCCGGTAAGGAGGGCGACGGCATGAAGATACCGATGAAATGGCTTCGGGAGTATGTGGATATAGACATGCCCGCGCAGCAGTACGCGCGGCGCATGGTCATGACCGGCACGGCCGTCGAGGGCGTGGAGACCACCGGCACGCAGTTCGAGGGCGTCGTGGTGGGCCGCGTGCTCAGCTGCGAGGATCACCCCAATAGCGACCATCTGCATGTGTGCAGCGTGGACGTGGGCGGCGAGGCGCCGCTGCAGATCGTCTGCGGCGCGCCGAACGTGGCCGCGGGCCAGCTCGTGCCCGTGGCGCTGGAGGGCGCGCGCCTGCCCGGCGGCAAGATCAAGCGCGGCAAGCTGCGCGGCGTGGAGAGCCAGGGCATGATCTGCTCCGGGCCGGAGCTGGACGTGCCCGAGGGGCTGTATCCGCATGTGGGCGATGCGGGCATACTGGTGTTTCAGGAGCAGTACGCGCCCGGAACGGACGTCAAGGAGGTCTTTGGCCTCGGCGACGACGTGGTGGACTACGAGATACTCGCCAACCGCCCGGACTGTCTGAGCGTGTGGGGCATCGCGCGCGAGAGCGCGGCGGTGCTGGCTAAGCACTGCGTCATGCCCGAGATAGAGGTCGTCGAGGACGGCGAGGGTGCGTTTGAGGACTATGCCGCCGTGCGCGTGGAGGACGCCGAGAAGTGCCCCCGCTACTGCGCGCGCGTGATCACCGACGTGCAGATCGGCCCCTCGCCCAAGTGGATGCGCGAATACCTCTACGGCGCGGGCGTGCGGCCCATCAACAACATCGTGGACATCAC
>DXVG01000099.1 GCA_019409045.1 Clostridiales bacterium
GCCTCCGCCTTCGGGCCGTTCACATAGAGGGAGGGGAAACCCTTGGCAAAACGCGACTATTATGAGGTGCTCGGCGTCGAGCGCTCGGCGGACGAGGCGGCCATCAAGGCGGCCTACAGAAAGCTCGCCAAGCAACTGCACCCGGACGTCAACCCGGGCGACAAGGACGCCGAGGAAAAATTTAAGGAGGTCAACGAGGCCTATCAGGTGCTCTCCGACCCCAAGAAGCGCGCCCAGTACGACCGCTTCGGGCATCAGCAGCCCGGCGCGGGCGGCTATGGCGACTTCTCCGGCTTCGGCGGCGGCTTTGGCGGCTTCGACGTGGAGGACATATTCTCCTCCTTCTTCGGCGGCGGCTTCGGCGGCGGCCGCTCAAGGCGCGAGCAGGGCCCCACGCCCGGTGCGGATCTGCGCTACGACATCACACTTACATTCGAGGAAGCCGCGCGGGGCTGTGAAAAGGAGATCAACCTCGTGCGCGACGAGGTGTGCGAGGCCTGCAACGGCACCGGCGCCAAGCCCGGCACACAGCCGCAGACCTGCCCGACCTGTCAGGGCACGGGCCAGGTGCGCACCATGTCCAACACGCCCTTTGGCTCGATACAGAACGTGCGCACATGCCCCAACTGCCACGGCAGCGGCAAGGTCGTCTCCGACCCCTGCCCCAAGTGCAACGGCCGCGGCAAGCGGCGCACGTCCAAGCGCCGCAGCGTCCGCATCCCCGCGGGCATCGACAACGGCCAGATCGTCACCATCCGCGGCCAGGGCGAGCCGGGCGAGCGCGGCGGCGAGGCGGGCGACCTGCTCATCGTGGTCAGCGTGCGGCCGCACAAGCTGTTCAAGCGCGAGGGGAGCGATCTGTACCTGGAAATGCCGCTCACCTTCACACAGGCCGCGCTGGGCGTGGAGGCGGACGTGCCCACGCTGGATAAGCCCATTCGCTATAAGTTCCCCGAGGGCACGCAGCCGGGGCAGACCTTCCGCATCCGCGGGCAGGGCATTCCCTCGGTGCGCGGCGGCGGCAAGGGCGATCTGTATGTCACGGTCAACGTGGAGGTCCCCCGGCGGCTCTCCGAAAAGCAGAAGAGCCTGCTTCGCCAGTTCGACCAGACCGTCACCGGCCAGGAATACGAGCAGAAGAAGTCTTTCTTTGACCGCGTCAAGGACGCCCTGGGAGGAAATTCGTAAATGCAGTGGATGGAAGCGACGGTCCTGACCACCACCGAGGGCTCGGAAATGGTCTCCGCCATACTCATGCAGGCGGGCAGCGCGGGCGTGATGATCGAGGACAAAAACGACGTCTACGCCAACCAGCGGCCCGAGGGCCAGTGGGACATCATCGACGAATCCATCGCCGAGCGCATCGGCGAGGACGTGCGCGTCACCGGCTACTACCCCTCGGACGAGCGCCTCGAGGCCGCGCTTTCGGCCATCCGCGAGGGGCTGGAGGCGCTGCGGGCGCAAAACCTGCCCTTTGACCTTGGAAAGCTCGAGCTGCACACGCACGCCGTGGACGAGGAGGACTGGGCTGAGAGCTGGAAAAAGGACTTTCAGCCCATCCGCCTCGGCGAGCACATGGTGGTCAAGCCAAGCTGGTGCGACTATGCACCGCACCCCGGCGACCACATCATAGAGCTCGACCCCGGCATGGCCTTCGGCACCGGCACGCACGAGACCACCGGCATGTGCGTGCGCCTCGTGGAGCGGCATGTGCGCCCCGGCCAGAAGGTCATCGACATCGGCACCGGCACCGGCATACTCGCCATCGCCGCCGCGCACATGGGCGCACGCGACGTGCTCGCCATCGACCTCGACCCCGTGGCCGTGCGCGTGGCGGAGGAAAACGTGCGCGCAAACGGCTTTGCGCGCGTCATCCGCACGCGGCAGGGCGACCTGCTCGACCATGTGGACGAGGCCGCGGACGTGGTCATCGCCAACATCATCGCAGACGTCATCATACAGCTTGCGGCCCCCGTGCTTGCGCACATACTGCCCGGCGGGCTGTTCATCTGCTCCGGCATCGCCCGCGAGCGCAAGGCCGAGGTCGTCTCCGCGCTGGAGGCGGCGGGCTATCAGAGCCTTGAGATACTCGACGACGGCGAGTGGACGGCCATCGCCGCCCGCAGGCCGTGAACGCCTTTTACATGGAAAATGGCCGCCTCTCGGCGGAGGACGCCCGCCACGCGGCCAGGGTGCTGCGCCTGCGCCCGGGGGACGAGATCGTCGCCCTCGACGGCGCGGGCGGCCGCTTTCGCGCGCGCCTCGGGGAAGAAGGCTCGCTCAAGCTGCTGGAAGAATTGCCCTCCAACGAGCCGCGAGTGCGCCTCACGGTCTATCAGGGCGTTCCCAAGGCCGACAAGCTGGAGCTGCTCGCCCAGAAACTCACCGAGCTGGGCGCCTCCCGCCTCGTCCCCGTGGAGATGGAGCGGTCCGTGCGCCGCTTTGAAAGGGTAGACCGCCTTCGCAAGATCGCCCGCGAGGCCGCCAAGCAGTGCCGCCGCGCGCTGCCGATGGAGATCGCCGAGCCGATTTCGTGGGAGGCCGCCGTGCGGGACATGCGGGCGCGCTCTCTGCTCGTCGCCCCGTGGGAGGAGGCGAGCGCCGGGCGGCTGACCGACCTGCGCCCCTGCATGGACGTCGGCCTGCTCATCGGCCCCGAGGGCGGCATCAGCGCCCGGGAGATTCAGGAAAGCGGCGCGCACACCGTCACGCTCGGTCCGCGCATACTGCGCACGGAGACCGCGGCGCTGGCCGCCGCCGCCATCGTCATGGCCGTGATGGGGGAGATATGAGCACAATCGCCTTTCACACGCTCGGCTGCAAGGTCAACCAGTACGACACCGAGGCCATGCGCGAGTCCTTCGAGCGCGCGGGCTGGACGGCGGTGGACTTTGAAAGCGAGGCCGACGCGTATCTCATCAACACCTGCACCGTCACCGGCACGGGCGACCAGAAGTCCAGAAAGCTCATCCGCCGCGTCGCGCGCGAGCACCCGCAAAGCCGCATCGTCGTGGCCGGGTGCCTCGCCCAGCGCGAGGCGGACGCGCTGCTTTCGATGGACAACGTGGCGCTGGTCATCGGCGTGCAGCGGCGCGCGGAGGTTGTGGAGCTTTTGGAGCGCGCGCTGCGCGAAGGCCCCGTCAACGCCGTCGCCCCGCTCAAGGGCGCGCCGTTTGAGCATCTGTTCGTCACCCGCCACGAGGGCAGGACGCGCGCGACCATGAAGATACAGGAGGGCTGCGACCGCTACTGCGCCTACTGCATCATCCCCACGGTGCGCGGCCCGGTGCGCTCCATGCCGCTTGAGGATGTGCGCGCCGAGGCGAGGCGCCTGGCCGAGGCCGGGTATCCCGAGATCGTCGTCACCGGCATCCACCTCGCCAGCTACGGTCGCGGCACGGGCGATACGCTTCTGGACGCCATCCGCGCCGTGGCGGAGGCCGTGCCCCGCGTGCGGCTCGGCTCGCTGGAGCCCATGACCGTCACCGACGGCTTCGCCCGCGAGATCGCCCGGCTGGGCCGCGTGATGCCGCAGTTCCACCTGTCGATGCAGAGCGGCTCGGCGGGCGTGCTGCGCAGGATGCGGCGGCGCTACACGCCGGAGGACTACATGCGCGCCGTCCAGTGCCTGCGCAGCTACATGCCGCAGTGCGCCGTCACCACGGACGTGCTCACCGGCTTTCCCGGCGAGACGGACGAGGAGGCGCAGGAGACGCTCGACTTCGTGCGCGCGGTCGGCTTTGCGCGCATGCACGTCTTTCCCTACTCGCGCCGCCGGGGCACGCTCGCCGACGCCATGCCCGGACAGGTCGAGGAATCCGTCAAGCGCGCGCGCGCCGCAGAACTTTTGCGGCTCGGGAACCAATTGGAGGAAAATTTCGTCTCACAACTGGTAGGGACCACGCAACAGGTGTTGTTTGAGACCGCCGTGGACGATGCGCTATCCGAGGGGCTGACCGGCCAGTACGTTCGCGTCCGCGCCAACGCCCGCCCCGGTCAGGTGCGCAATGTCCTGCTCCTTGCGCGCGAGGGAACGCTCGCGCTCGGGGAAGCCGTGATTTGATGGGAGGTGAACCCAAATGGATTGCGTCTTTTGCAAGATCATCGCGGGCCAGATCCCCTGCGACAAGGTATACGAGGATGAAAGCGTGCTTGCCTTCCGAGACATCAACCCCCAGGCGCCGGTACACATACTCGTCGTGCCGAAGAAACACATGCGCAATGTGCTCGAGTGCGACGACGCCACCGCCGCTGCCGTGCTCGGGGCCATCCGGAAGATCGCGGGCGACGAGGGCGTTTCCGTCTCCGGCTTCCGCGTGGTGACCAACTGCGGCCGCGACGGCGCGCAGTCGGTCGATCACCTGCACTTCCACCTGCTGGGCGGGGACAAGCTCTCCGAAAGTATGGCGTGAGCGCGAATTATTCTGAAAATAACTTTGGCGTGGCTTGACGGCTACATAGCCGTTGGAGTATAATAGCTTATGTGGCGCACCCCGCGCGCCCCATTGGCGTCTGCCATCACCTGCGAGGGGAGGGAAACACATGTCCGAAATTCGCGTCAAGGAGAACGAATCCTTGGAGAGCGCGCTGCGTCGTTTCAAGCGCAAGACCGCGCGCGACGGTATTCTCGCCGAGGCCCGCAAGCGCGAGCATTATGAGAAGCCCAGCGTAAAGCGCAAGAAGAAGGCGGAGGCAGCCCGCAAGCGCAAGTATTAATGCCATGAACCGCCCCCTTGTCTGCTGTTTTGCGACAAGGGGGTTTGTCCGTTCTGCGGCGGCAAGGGCCCCGCATCCGGTACCCCGTCATCTTTGGAAGATCCATCGCATAGGAAATTCTGCGTGCATATTCCGCGCCACGCGGATCAAGATCATCTCTTCCGCGTCGGCGCGCTGAGCCGGACGGTCGTCCGCCGCGCGCGGTCGCGTCGCGTTTGGAGACTGTCATGCGCTATATCATGCTATTGTGGCCGCATTCCAATGCGCGCTATCAGGTAGAGGCACAAAAGCTCGCCCGCGCGGAGCTGGAGATCATGCTCGCGCGCCTCGGCGTCGAATACGCGCTCGAGGACGGCCTGCCGGCCGTTCCCTCCCTGGGCTTTCGCGCCCCGGAGCTGACCGGGCGGCAGCGGTGCGTGCTCGCGCGCCACTCCCTGCTCTACGCGCTGTTTGAGCGCCGCGACGGCGATGCGCTCACTTTCCTCCTCGGCCGCGAGGAGCCCCGCCTGGGCGGCGACCTGAGCGGCATACTCAAGTACAAGGGAAAGACCAACGAGCTCTTTACGCAGCTTCTGGTCAACCTCGCATGGCTCGCGGGCGCGATGCCCGAAAGCGTGCGCCTGCTCGACCCCATGTGCGGCAAGGGCACCACGCTCTTTGTCGCGCTCAATCGCGGCTGGGACGTATTCGGCTCGGATGTGGACCGCGCCGCGCTGCGCGAGGCGGAGAGCTTTTTCAAGCGATACCTCGAGTACCACCGCCTCAAGCACGCCACGCGCCGCGGCTCGATGACGCTGCGCGACAAGGGCAGCGCCGCGTATGTGGAGTTTTCCCTGCCGCAGGGCGCGCTGCGCCTGTGCGAGATGGACGCCACGCGCGTGAGCGAGGCGCACGCCCGCGAGCGCGTGGACCTGATCTGCGCCGACCTGCCCTACGGCGTGCAGCACGGCTCCGCCATGCCCCTTGAAAAGCTGCTGCGCGCGGCGCTTCCCGGCTGGAGGCGCGCGCTGCGCGCGGGCGGGGCGATCGCCGTGTCGTTCAACGCGCAGACGCTTCCCGCCGCCCGCGTGCGCGCACTGTTTGCCGAGGCGGGTCTGCGCGTCCTGGAGGGCGGCGCCTACGACCAGCTCTCCCACTGGGTAGAGCAGGCCGTCACGCGCGACGTCGTGGTCGGCGCGCGCGACTGAGCCGCCCGCATTCCCGTCCATGTTTACTTCCTGTCTGGAGCATCCCGTCTGAAGGAGGTCATGTCTTGGATTATCGGACCTTGCACATGAAAACCGTCGTCGAGCTGCGCAAGCTTGCAAAGGAACTCGGCGCAAAGGTGCCCGCGGGCACGGCCAAGGGCCGCCTGGTCGAGATCGTGCTCGAGGCGCAGCGCGCCGCGGCGGAGGCGTCCCGCCCCGCCGAGCCAAAGCCGGAAAAAGTAGCCCCCACAACAGAAAAATCCGCGGAAACAGCGCCCGCGCAGGCGCAGTCCGAACAGAGCGCGCAGGCGCAGATCGAGCGGCACGCGCCCGAGGAGGCCAAGCCCGCCGCGCCGCAAAAGGGTGCAAGGGCCTCGCGCGCCGCGGAGAAGAAGCCCGCGCGCCGCGCCGTGCCCGCGAAGGCCGACGATGCGCAGGCCGCGCCGGAGCCCGCCGCGCGCCCGTCGTCGCGCCGCAGAAAGGCCGCTTCGCCCGCCCCGGCCCCCGCCGCGGCGGAACAGGCGACCGCCGAGGCCGCACCGAAGGCTCCCGCGCCCGAAGCAGCGCCCGTGCCCGAGGCCGTGTCCGCGCCGAAGGCCGCAGCGCCCGAGGCCGCGCCCGCGCGCCAGAAAGCGCCCGCCCGAGGCCGCAGCGCCCGCGGCGCAAAGCAGTCCGCCGCCGAGCAGCAGGCGCAGACGGAGGCGCAAGCGCAAGCGCAAGCGCCCGCGACAGACCTCCCCGCCGCCCCGTCGGTCGAAGCGGCCGCCGCCCCGGTGGCGGAGGCGGCCGCTTCGACCGACGGGGCGGCGGGGAGG